>JASHVV010000199.1 GCA_030044385.1 Gammaproteobacteria bacterium | reverse complement strand
CCCCGGGAGCGACCAGCCGGTCGATTTGCGTTGTTACCTCGATCTTTATGGCGAAGCCTTGAGCGAGACGTGGAATTACCAGTGGACACCGTCGGGAGCCTAGCAGCGGACGCCAAGCGGCTGCGGCACGCGGCGCTGCGGCGCAGGGCGCTCTTTTTCGCGTTGACGCTGCTCACCGCCGGCGCGGCCACGGGCATGATGTGCGACATCCTCGCCGCCAACGGACTGAGCGGGCTCGAGCGGGTGGGGCTGGTGCTCTTCTACGTCCTCTTCGTCTGGATCACGGGCGCCTTCTGGACCGCGCTCGCGGGATTCGTGATCCGGCTCCGGGGGGGCGATCCGCTGACGCTGGAGCCGCAAGCCGTCGCGGGCCGGCCGCTCGCCGGACGCACCGCCATCATCATGCCGATTTACAACGAAGATACCCTGCGGGTCAGCGCCGGGCTCGACGTGATCTGGTCTTCGCTCGCGCGGCTGCCGGAGCAGGCAGCCTTCGATCTGTTCATCCTCTCCGATACCCGCAAGCTCGATATCGCGGCGGCGGAGGAGGCCGCATGGCGGGAGCTCAGCGCGCGCCATCACGCCCGCGGCCGCATCTTCTACCGCCGGCGCCCGGAGAATCTCGGCCGCAAGGCCGGCAACATCGCCGACTTCGTGCGCGCCTGGGGCGGCGCCTACGACTACGCCATCGTCCTCGACGCCGACAGCATCATGTCGGGCGAGGCGATGGTGAATCTGGCCCGGCTCATGGATGCGAACCCGCAGGCCGGCATCATTCAGGCGCTGCCGCTGCCGGCGGGCCGGGAGACGCTGTTCGCGCGCCTCATCCAGTTTGCCGCGCGGCTTTCCAGCCCGATGCTCGCGAGCGGCCTCGCCTGGTGGCAGCTCGGGGAGGGCAACTACTGGGGCCACAACGCCATCCTGCGGCTGCAGCCCTTCGCCGCCTTCTGCGATCTGCCGCGCCTGCCGGGCGCGCCGCCGCTGGGCGGTGAGATCCTGAGCCACGATTTCGTCGAGGCTGCGTTCATGCGGCGCGCGGGGTTCCAGGTCTGGCTGGTGCCGGACGACTGCGGCAGCTGGGAAGAGGTCCCCTCGAACATCATCGACTACGCGGCGCGCGATCGCCGCTGGGCACAGGGCAACCTGCAGCACCTGGGCCTGCTGCCCATGCGGGGCCTGCACTGGCTCAGCCGGGTGCACCTGGTCACCGGCGTGCTGTCGTATGCCACCTCGCCCTTGTGGCTGCTCGTGCTGCTCCTGAGCTCCATCGTCGTCATCCTGGATGCGCTCCACGGACATCAGTACTTCACACCGCACACCTACACGCTCTTCCCGACCTGGCCGAAGTACCGGGACGGCGAGATCGCGGCACTGTTGTCGATCACGGTGGCCGTGCTCTTCCTGCCCAAGTTCTTCGGCGCGCTGCTCGCCGCGATGGATGCGCGCCTGCGGCGGGGGTTCGGCGGCGCGCCGCGCCTGTTCGCGAGTCTCGGACTCGAGCAGCTCTTCAGCATCGTGCTGGCGCCCGCGATGATGCTGTTCCATACGACCTTCGTCGTGACCACGCTGGCCGGCAAGCCGGTCGCATGGCACGCGCAGGAGCGCGGCGATCGCGGCATCGGCGTGCTCGAAGCGCTGCTGCGGCACAAGTGGCACCTCGTGATCGGCGTCGCCTGGGGCGCGGTGATCCTCGCCTTCGCGCCGCGCTACATCTGGTGGTTGCTGCCGGTGCTCGCGGGCATGGTGTTGGCCGTGCCCCTCACGGTGGTGACGAGCCGCACCGGGGCGGGGCTGTGGCTGCGCAGGCATCGGTTGCTGCTCACGCCGGAGGAGGCGGAGCCGCCGGCGGAGCTGGCCGCGCTCAGCGCGCGTCTATCCGGTGACGCGACCCTGGGTGAGGCGTTGCCGCTTCCCGGCGGCGCTGCATCCGAGGAACCCAACACGGTGCCGGAGCGTGTCCCGCTCGCGATGCAGGCGCAGCCGCCCCGCTATCTGACTGCCCGGGACGCGCTGGCGAAGATCGGGCGCTGGCGGGGCATGAACTCCAAGGGTTTGGTATGAGCGGGGGCCGCACCTTTCTGGCGCGAGCGTGCACCGTCTCCGTGCCCTTCGGGCGTTGGGTGCGGTGTTGGAGCCTTGAGGCGCGCTCGGGTCATTGGCACGAGCGTTGCACTGCTCGCCGTGGAGGGCTGCATGACCACGCTCGATTTGACCAAGATCGCACGCTGGCCGGCTTCGAACGATGAGGCCGAGTCCGGGTCCGCCTACGTGAGGCTCGCGCGGCCGCTCACCCGCTCGCAAATCGTCGATGCCGCCACGAGGCTCATCGCCCGCCGGGGCGATCACCGCATCCCGTGGCCGTCCATTGCCGTCGAGGCGGGTGGCGAGCCTTTCGGCGTCGCGCCGGACTGGCTCGACGATCTGCCGGCTCTGATCGACCAGTGCTACGCGCGCACGGCGCAGGCGCTCTCCGACAGCCTGTTGCGCGGCGAGACCGCGCCAGGCAACGCCCTCGACAAGATCGCCGCCTTTCTGGTCGCGGCGCTCGAGGCGCGGCGGGAGCTCGGGACCCTGCTGTCCTTCCGTCGCGGGCGCAATCTCCCCGATGCCTTGCAGCGGCGCTTGCATGAGCGGGACATGATGGTGCGGACCAGGCTCAAGCGCCTGCTGGAGCAGGGCGTCCGGGAGGGCTCCCTGGCCCGGCGCAATCCCGACAGCGCCTGCGAGCTGATCCTGGCCAGCCTGATGGTCCCGGACGTGGCGGTCACCGACCCGGAGCAGCTCATCTGGGACAGTGAGCTGGTCGAGCTGCTGCTGGCCGCCCTGGCCGAGCCGCATCCGACCGAAAGCAGGTGACCGTGTAAACTCGATCTCCTGCCGCAATTTCGCGGCAAGGAGATACGCGTGCTCGAGCATCTCGACCGGCTGCCGCCGGACCCCATTCTCGGCGTCATGGCCGCCTTCCGCGCCGATTCCGACCCGCGCAAGGTGGACTTGGGCGTCGGCGTCTTTCGCGATGACGCCGGCGAGACGCCGGTGATGAAGGCGGTCCGGGAAGCCGAGCAGGAGCTGCTCGCGCGCCAGACGACCAAGACCTATGTCGCCGCGGTCGGCAATGCCGGATTCAACGAGGCGATGGAGCGGTTGGTGCTGGGGCATGGGCATGCCGCGCTGGCTTCGGGCCGCCTGCGCACCATCCAGGCGCCAGGCGGGTGCGGAGCGCTGAGACTGGGCGCGGAGCTCATCCGGACAGCCGCGCCCGATGCAGTCGTGCACGTCAGCACGCCTACCTGGGCCAATCACGTGCCGCTGCTTTCGAACTGCGGGCTGCGGCTCGAGCGGTACCCCTATTTCGACCCGGCGACCGGCGGAGTAGCGTTCGCGGCCATGATGAGCGCCCTCGATCGCCTGCCGCCGCGGTCGGTCGTGCTGCTGCATGCCTCGTGTCACAACCCGACGGGCGCCGACCTCGAGGATGGCCAGTGGCGGGAGCTGCTGGCGCTGGTGCGGCGGCGCTCGCTGCTGCCGTTCATCGACATCGCTTATCA
>JASHVV010000198.1 GCA_030044385.1 Gammaproteobacteria bacterium | reverse complement strand
TGGCAGGCGCTGATCGGCTCTCCGCGCGGCGTCATGGACCTCAGCCGCGATGCGATGCACGGCACCACGCCCGAGGCGGCGTTCGTCATGTTCCAGCTCACCTTCGCGATCATCACGCCGGCGCTGGTGGTCGGCGGCTTCGCGGAGCGGATGAAGTTCAGCGCCATGCTGTGGTTTTCGGGCCTGTGGCTCCTCGTCGTGTACGTGCCGGTGTGCCACTGGGTGTGGGGAGGGGGGTGGCTGGCGCGGCGCGGCGTGCTCGATTTCGCCGGCGGTATCGTCGTGCACGTGACCGCGGGTGTGAGCGCCCTCGTCAGCGCCCTGGTGCTGCGCGAGCGCAAGGGTTTTCCGCACACCGCCATGCCGCCGCACAACATGCCGCTCACCATTCTCGGCGCCGGCATGCTCTGGGTCGGGTGGTTCGGCTTCAACGGCGGCAGCGCCCTCGCGGCCAACGGCTCCGCGGCGATGGCCGTCCTGGTCACGCACCTCGGCGCCGCCACCGGCGCGCTCGCCTGGATGACCGCGGAATGGCTGCGATTCGGCAAGCCGAGCGTGCTCGGCATCGTCACCGGCATGGTGGCGGGACTCGGGACGATCACGCCCGCCTCCGGATTCGTGGGACCGCTCGGCGCCATCGCCATCGGCGCCGCCGCGGGACTGGTCTGCTTCGAGGCGACCCAACTTCTCAAGCGCCGGTTTCATGTGGATGATTCGCTCGACGTCTCGCCCGTGCATGGAGTCGGCGGCGTGCTCGGCACGACACTGACCGGCATCTTCGTCGCATCGAGCTTGGGCGGCGTGGGGTATGCCGCGGGCATGACGCTCGCGCGGCAGGTCGGTGTCCAGATCCTCGCCATTGCCGCCGTTGCGGCCTGGTGCACCGTCGCCACCTACCTCATCCTGAGAGCGCTCCAGGCAACCGTCGGTTTGCGGGTGAGCGAGGACCAGGAGCGCGAGGGGCTCGATCTGTCGCAGCACGGAGAGCGCGCCTACATCGAATAGGCTCCGGGGTATAATCGGGCGACGCGGCTGCCGGCAGTCGGGAGACAATCTTGCGCATACTGGTGATGGCCCTGATCTCGCTGCATGCGCTGTCCGGCGTGTTCTGGGCGGGCTCGACGCTCGCGCTGACCCATACTTCGCCCGCGCACAAGCTCACCCCGGAGCTGTTTCGGGCACAGATGTCCGCCGCCGTCCTGGCGATCGCCGCCGGCCTGGCCCTGTGGGGGATCGTGATCCGCGGCGCCCACGGATCCATGGAGAACACCCTCGCGCTCGGAGCGCTGTGCGCGATCGCGGCCGCGGGCGTGCAGGGCGGCATGCGCCGGTCGCCCCTGATGGCGCAGCGGATCGCCGCGGTGCTGCTCTCGATCACCGTCGTCTGCATGGTCATCTCGCCCTACATAACCTGACAGCATAGGTGACTTCATGCCCGGAGCACGGGGTCGACGCTATCTCGTCATTCTTGCGATCGTCGCGGGGCTCGTGGGGTTGTATGCCGCGGTAGGCTTTCTCCTGGTCCCGCGGTGGACGCGGTCGGAGCTGGTGGAGCTCACCGCCCGGGACTTCGGCCGCAAGCTCTCGGTCGGAAACGTCAGCTTCAATCCCTTCACCTGGAAGCTCGACATCACGGATTTCTCCCTCCCCGATGCCGACGGCCGGCCCATGATCGCCTTCGAGCGCCTGGAGGTCGCGGTCGGGATTGCCAGCGTGCCGCGCCTCGCCCCGAGCCTGAGCGCCATCATCCTCGACGGTCCCCGCGTGAACGCCGTCGTGCGGCCTGACGGGCGGCTCAATCTCGCGGATCTCGCGCAGCCGCTCGCGCAGCCGGTGCCGCCGCCGAAATCCCAGGCGGCCGCCTCCAGGCCCTTCAAACTGTATGTCGACCGACTGGCCGTGCAGAACGGCAGCGCGACCTACGAGGACGACTCGCGCGCCACGCCGTTCCGGCTCGATCTCGATCCGATCGCCTTCGAGCTCGATCATTTCAGCACCGCCGGCAGCGCGCCCGGGAGCTATCGGCTCACCGCCGCCATCGGTCAGGGCGGCCGGCTGCAGTGGACCGGAACGGTCCGCGCGCAGCCGCTCTCGCTGCATGGGACACTCGACCTCGCCGGATTGAGCGCGCCCACCGTGGGGACCTACCTCGGGCCGCTCCTCCCCGCCGAGATCTCGCGCGGCACCGTCGCCCTCCAGGGCAGCTTTGCGATCGACGCCGCTGCTCCGGGCTCACCCAGTCAGGGAGTCGGGATGACCATCGACGTGCCGCAGGCGCAGGTGACCGGACTGGGGGTGAGGCCGCGGCAGGCGACCTCGGACTACATTCAGCTCGGCCGCTTCACGCTCGGCAATACGCACATCGACCTCGAGCGGCATTCCATCGAGCTGGGCGAGATCGCGCTCTCGGGCGCGGACGTCCAGGGCTGGCTCGATCAGGGCGGGCGGCTCAATCTGCTGCAGCTCCTCGGTCAGCCCGCCGGGCCGCCAGCCGCCCCGCCGGCGGCTCCCGCCGGGAGCGCAGCGCACGCGCCGGCCTGGCATATCGCGGCTCCGGATATCCGTATCGACGATACTCAGGTCTCCCTGGAGGATCGCGGCGCCAAGCCGGTCGCCCGCCTGACACTGGGTCCGCTGTCGGCCCGGATCACCGGCTACGACGGCTCCCCGGGCAGCCGCATCGCGGTCGCGCTGCAATCGGGCGTCAACGGCAAGGGAGAGCTGCGGCTGACGGCCCAGGGAACCCTCCAGCCGCAGGCGCTGAGCGCAAAGTTGGGTCTGAGCCGCATCGACCTGCGCGCGCTGCAGCCTTACCTCAACCGCTACACCGCGCTCACGCTGGCCAGCGGCTTTCTCGACACCACGCTCGCCATCGACCGCAGCGCCAACGGACGGCTGAGCGCCGCCGGCCGGATCGACATCGCCGATCTGCGCGCCGTGGATGACGATCTCAAGCGCGACTTCGTCAAGTGGCAGGGCCTGCACATCGTCGGCTTCCGGTATGTGTCGAGTCCCGCCAGCCTGCGCATCGAGCGCATCACCGCGGTGGCGCCGTACGCGCGGATCATCATCGGCGCCGACCAGACCGTCAACCTGTCGGAGGCCCTGCATCCGCGCGGCTGGCGGCCGAAGCCGGCGCCGGCGCAGGCGCCCCAGGCGAAGGCGGCCGCCGCGGGCGCGCGGCCGGCTGCCGGCGCGGCGGCGGCGCCCATGCCGATGAGCATCGGCCTGGTGCGGATCGCGAACGGCACCGCCGACTACGCCGATTTCTCCATGCAACCCAACTTCGCGACCGGGATCCAGGACCTGCACGGCACCGTCAAAGGCCTGTCGTCGGACCCGAGCTCGCGCGCCACCGTCGACATACAGGGGAGGGTGGATCGCTACGCCCCCGTGGACATCAGCGGGGTGGTGAATCTCCTCGCCGCCACGACCTACACCGACGTCACCATGAAGTTCCACGGGCTCCAGCTGACGAGCATGACTCCCTACTCCGTGCGCTTCGCCGGCTACAAGATCGCGAGCGGCACTCTCGATGCCGACCTGCACTACAAGGTGGATCACGGCACGCTCGATGCCCAGCACCAGATCGTCATCGACCAGCTGCAGCTCGGCGACCAGGTCCCGAGCCCGCACGCGACCCATCTGCCCTTGCGGCTCGCCGTCGCTCTGCTCAAGGACCGCGACGGCGTCATCCGGATCGGCCTGCCCGTGACCGGCAGTCTGAGCGATCCGAAGTTTCGCCTGGGACCGCTGATCGGCCTGGCGCTCCTGCACCTGCTCGAGAAAGCCGTCACGGCGCCCTTCGCGCTGCTCGGCCACGCTTTTGGCGGCGGCTCGAGCATGGGGCAGATCGACTTCGCGCCCGGAAGCGCGACGCTGCTGCCCGCGGCGCGCGGCCAGGTGGCGGCGCTCGCCCGGGCGCTTACACAGCGGCCGCAACTGCAGTTGCAGGTGCCGGCCACATTTGCGCCCGACGTCGACACGCCTGCGCTCGCCCAACGGCAATTGCGGCATGAGCTGCTCGGCCTCGCGCGCGCCGGGGCCGGCGGCCGGAAGGCCTCCCGAGGGCGGCAACAGGCCGCGCCCACCGCGGGCCGCGCAGCGCTGGAGCTGCCCGCGGAGCACTACCGGCTGCTGCGCGCGGACTACCAGAAAACCTTCGGTCCCAAGGCGGCCCTGCCCGCGGCGGCGCAGAAGGTGCCGCCCTTCGACCCGGCGATCCTGGAGATGCAGTCGGCATTGCTCAAGCGGAAGCAGATTTCCGCCGGCGACCTGCAGGCTCTGGGGCAGCAGCGCGCGCAGGCGATCCGCTCGGCCATCCTCTCGGCTGGCGTCGCTGCCGGACGGGTCGCAATTACAGCGGCCGCGCCGGAATCGGCCGCAGCCGGTCAAGTGGCCGTCAAGCTCGGTCTAAAATAGCAGCGGACTCAGGCGCGCCAAGTGCTTGACGGTGACGGTCTGCGAACGGGGAGTGGTGATGCAGCGACGTGGGTTCTTGCGCGCGGGCGGTTCCAGCATCGCGGGATTCGCCCCCTGGCCATGGGTATTCAACCGCCGCAAACGGCCCACCGTGCCGGCCAAGGGCGTGGTCCTGACGGGCAAGCCCCAGCCGTTCAGCTACGCGAGCCTCAAGGGGCTCGCGCGCTCGATGGCGGTCGGACCCTACCAGCAGCATTTCCCGCCGCTGCCGCCGGCCCTGCAGCACCTCACCTGGGATCAGTGGGAGTCGATCACCTTCAGGCCCGAGCGGGCGCTCTGGTACGGGGACGACCTGCTGTTCCGCATCCGCTTCGATCACCTCGGCTATACCTACAGCAAGCCCGTGCGGATGTACATCGTGGAGGGCGGGCAGTCCCGTGAGATCCTGTTCGACCCGACCCTGTTCGATTACAGCCGCTCGGGCCTGAAGCCGGCGGACGTGCCCAAGGATCTCGGCTTCTCGGGCTTCAACATCCTGTTCCACACCGACTGGTCGGCCGATCGGGCGGTGTTTCAGGGCGCGTCCTACTTCCGCGCGGTGGACGGTGACGGACAGTACGGCATGTCGCAGCGCGGTCTTGCGATCGACACCGGCATGCCGCAGCCCGAGGAGTTTCCCGACTTCGTCGCGTTCCATCTGGAGACGCCGGCGAAGGACTCGACGTTGCTCACGGTCTACGCGCTGCTCGACTCCCCGAGCGTTGCCGGCGCGTACAGGTTCATCATCGACGTCGCCAACACGCTGGTGATGGATGTCGACGCCGCCCTCTATCCGCGCAAGGAGATCCAGCGCCTGGGCGTCGCGCCCGGCACCAGCATGTTCCTGGTCGGGGAGAACGACCACCGGATGAGCGACGACTGGCGCCCGCAGATCCACGATTCCGACGGGCTGCAGATGCACACGGGCGCCGGCGAATGGATCTGGCGTCCGCTCGCCAACCCGAGCTCGCTGCTCGTCAACACCTATGTCGACGGGAATCCGAACGGCTTCGGCCTGATGCAGCGCGAACGGCGCTTCTCGCAGTACCAGGACGACGGTGTCTTCTACAACAGGCGCCCGAGCTGCTGGGTGCAGCCGAAAGCTCCATGGGGCAAGGGCGGGGTGATGCTCGTCGAGATCCCGACCTCCGACGAGACGATGGACAACATAGTGGCGTTCTGGTGCCCGGCGGACAAGACGGTGCCCGGGCAGGAGTACCTGTACGGGTATCGCCTCTACTGGTGCCGCGAGAATCCGTTCAAATCCCATCTCGCGCACGTCCGCGCCACCCGCGATGGCATCGGCGGAGTGGTCGGGCGCAAGCGCACCTATTTCTCGTGGCGCTTCGTCATCGACTTCGTGGGCGGCGATCTGGGGATGCTCGGCCCGGACGCCCAGGTGGTGCCCGTCATCTCCAGCTCGCGCGGGCGAGTCGAGATCACCTCGGCGCGGCCGCTGCTGCCGATCAACGGCTGGCGGGCGATGTTCGATCTCGTGCCGGACGACAGCGAGCAGCCGATCGACCTGAGGCTCTATCTCTCCCTCGACGGGCAGGCGTTGACGGAGACCTGGATGTATCAGTATGTCCCGCCGCCGCCGGCCCAGCGGCAACAGTACCTGTGACCCGGGGGTGTCAACGCGGAACCCTCCCGGCGCGTTAGTGTCCAATGCGGTGAGAAAGAGGTGGTACTTGCCATGAACCTCCCCCGGCTCTGCTCGCGAATGGCTGCTGCGGCAGCGGCGGCGACCCTCCTGGCGGCCGCTCCGGTCTGGGCCGCGGCTCAGGACAGCGTATCGGCCGTGTGGGTGCCGAAGCACGTCCAGTTCTTCTACGAGGGCTTCACGACCCACTTCTCCTGCGATGGGCTGCGGGATCAGATCAGAAGCATGCTGGAGAAGCTCGGCGCGAAGGATCTGGAGGTCTGGGAAGTCGGGTGCACCCGGATGACCGGTCCAACGGCATTCCCGGGCGTCAATGTGCGTATGAGCGTCCTCGTGCCGGCCTCCTCGGCGGAAGCGTCCAGCGCCAAGACCGCCAGTCTCGACGTGCAGGCGCAGTGGAAGGACGTGGTCCTGCTGTCCGCGAGCTCGGATCTCCAGGACCAGGGCGACTGCGAGCTGATCGAGCAGTTCAAGGAGACTTTTCTGCCGCTCTTCAGTGTCCGAAACGTCAAATACGGCTCGACCTGCGTCCCGTACCAGCTCACGTTGGGGACCCACCTCAGCGCCGAGGTGCTGATGCCGCCCCCCGAAGTCGCCCGCAGCGGCGGGCGCTCAGACTGACGGGCCCGCTGGCCGAGGTCAGGCCCGAGCCGGCCTGACGACACCCGTACTGTCGAGGTCGGGAAGGAACCCCGCCAGCAGGCCGATGATCGGCAGGAAGGCGCAGATCTCGTACACCAGGGTGATGCCGTAGGAATCGGCGACCTTGCCGAGCACCGCGGCGCCGATGCCGCCCATGCCGAAGGCGAAGCCGAAGAAGAGCCCCGCCACCGTGCCGGTGCGGCCCGGCAGCAGCTCCTGCGCATAGACGATGATCGCCGGAAAGGCACTCGCCAGGATGAGCCCGATGGGCACGGTCAATACCGCGGTCCAGAGCAGGTTGGCGTGCGGCAGGAGGAGGGTGAACGGCAGCACGCCGACGATGGACCCCCAGATGACGTACTTGCGCCCGATCCGATCCCCCACCGGTCCGCCGAGAATCGTGCCGAGCGCCACCGAGCCCAGGAACACGAAGAGATAGACCTGCGAGGCCTGCACCGACACGTGGAACCGGGTGATGAGATAGAACGTGTAGTAGCTGGTGAGGCTCGCGAGATAGAAGTACTTGGAGAAAATGAGCGCGAGCAGCACGCTCAAGGCAACGACCACCTGCCTTTGGGTGGGCGCGGCGTGCGCGCCGGCGCCGGACGCGCGGGGCTTGAGGCGCGCCATCCCGTGGAGCTTGTACCAGTGCCCCACGTTGAGAAGCACGAAAATCCCGAGCAGCGCCGCGCAGGAGAACCAGAGGACGCTCGTCTGGCCGTGCGGCAGCACGATGAAGGCGGCCAGAAGCGGGCCGATCGCGGAGCCGAGGTTGCCGCCGACCTGGAACACCGACTGCGCGAGCCCGTGCCGGCCGCCCGAGGCCATGCGCGCCACCCGTGAGGACTCCGGGTGGAAGACCGAGGAGCCGGTGCCGATCATCGCCGCCGCGAACAGCAGGAGGGGATAGGTCCGCGCGGAGGCCAGCAAGGCCAGTCCGGCGAGGGTGAACGCCATCCCGGTGGCGAGCGAGTACGGGCGCGGCTTGCTGTCCGTATAGCGGCCGATGAGCGGCTGCAGGAGCGACGCGGTGATCTGGTAGGTGAAGGTGAGGATGCCGATCTCGCCGAAGCTGAGCGCATACGAAGTCTTCAGCATCGGATACAGCGCCGGCAGCAGCGACTGCATCATGTCGTTCAGCAGGTGGCAGAAGCTGATCGCGGCCAGCACCGAAAAGGCGGTGCGGCCGGCGGCTTCCGCCCGGCTCATGCCGGTGGCGGCTTCGTTCATGGGGGCCACTGTGCCGGATTGCCGCCCGGAATCCCATCTCTCCTTAGATGCAGGGCAACGGCCCCCCGGCCGCGATCAGTTGGTCGTATTCGGATTGCTGCCCGGACTATTGTCCTGCAGCGGGAACGCCTGGGCCGGCGCTGCGCTCGGCCGGGCGGCGGCGGCGGGAGCCGGCGCGGAGCTCGCTACCGAGGAGGCCGCGGGCGCGCCGGTGCCTTGCGATACGGCCGTCATGAAGCGCCGCGCGGCGTCGTCATCCGTGTTGACCGAGCCCGAGATGATGTCGGAGGCCAGCAGACCCGGGTGGTGATAGAAGTCCGCGTTCGAGGAATCGTCGATCGTCAGCGCCGCCCCGGACAGCGCGAGACCGGCGAAGATTCCGGAGGTGTGGGAGTAGGAGTACACGCCCGCGTTGAAGGCCTGATCGGTTGCCGCGGAAGCCTGGCGGCCCACCGGACCTGCTGCGACGGAGACGTCGGCCCCGAGCGTCAGCTTGCCGCCCGTGACGCCTTCGATGCCCTTGCGCGAGGTGAAGACCAGCACGAGGTCCGCCTTCTGCACACCCCACTGGAAACCAAAGCTGCCGCCCGTCAGGCTCACGAAGATGGGATTGGAGAAGCGGCCGTTCGAATTCCTGACGACGAGCACGCCGTGCCCGCGCGCACCGCCCAGGAAGAAGGCGACCTTGGTGTATCCGGGAATGACGGCGATGCCGTAGGCGCGCTGGAGCAGCCGTTCGGGAATGCCCTGATCGCGGGAGGCGGTGGAGTCATCGAGCACCTGCGTCGCGAGGAGGAGCTGTCCTTCCTGAAAGGCCTGTGCGTGCGCTGTGATCGCGGTGAAGGCGAGCGCCACGCCGGCGAGAGCGGTGAGCAAGCGATAACGGATACGCATACCTGGAATCCTCCTGCCGTCGCCGGGGACCGAGGAGCCGGAGCCGGCGGCAGTCAACGCGCAAAGCTTACCGCAGATCGCCGGGGCGGAGTGAGTCTGCGCCGATGAACGGGCGTGCGCAGCCGCGCAGGCTGGCGCTGTTCAGCGGCCGTTCCCGCGGCGTTCAGCAGCCGTTCAGAACGGCAGTCACACGACACGGCCAAGCTGTTCGCGGCCCGCGTGTTGGAATGGAGCGCGGCTCAGCCGGTGGCGGCCGTCGCGAGCTGCTCGAGCGCCGCGCCGGTCAGGCGAAAGATGGTCCACTCGTCCATCGCCACCGCGCCCAGGCGGCGGTAGAAGCCGATCGACGGCTCGTTCCAGTCGAGCACGGCCCACTCCAGCCGCGCGCAGCGGCGCTCCACCGCAATGCGCGCGAGGCGCGCGAGCAGCCGCTTGCCGATGCCCCGGCCGCGCGCCTCCGGGCGAACGTAGAGATCCTCCAGGTAGATTCCCGGGCGGCCCTTGAAAGTGGAGAAGTTGTGAAAGAAGAGCGCGAAGCCCACGGGAGTGCCGCCGGCGCAGGCGAGCAGTACCTCGGCATAGCGGCGATCGCCGAACAGCGCCTGCGCCAGATCCGCCTCGGAAGCGCAGACCTCGTGCTCGAGCCGCTCGTAATGCGCCAGGTCGCGGATGAGCTGCAGCACGACGGGGACGTCGGCGCGGCTCGCCGGCCGGAGGGTGATGTCATCGCTCATGGTCGGCCTCGGGCGGCTCCTGTACGGGTCAGGCGATGCTCTGCAGCCCCTGGGCAATGCCGCTCGCGCTCGCGAGCAGCGCCTCGAAGAGGTCGCGGTCGCCGCGGCCGCCGGCGCGCCAGCGCTGCAGCAGGTCCACCTGCATGAGGTTCATGGGGTCGATGTAGGGATTGCGCAGCCGGATGGAGCGCTGCAGCGTCGGCTCGCCGTCGAGCAGGTCCGTGCCGCCCTTCAGCCACAGCACGCGCTCGCGCGCCCGCGCGTACTCGGCGCGGATCTCGGCCGAGAATCGCCGCAGCGGCTCCGGCACGAGCACGTCGTAGGCGGCGGCGATCTCGAGATCGGCGCGGGCGAGCATCGCCTCCACGTCATCGACGAGGCTGCGCAGAAAGAACCACTCCGCGTAGGCCGCGCGCATCCGCTGCGCCCCGTGCCGCTCGATCGCCGCGGCGAGCCCCGCGCCGGCGCCGAACCATCCGGGAAGCATGTGGCGCGTCTGCGTCCAGGCAAACACCCAGGGCACCGGCAACAGTCCGGCGATGTTGCGGTCGTCCTCGCGGTGCACCGACCGCGAGCCGACCTGCATCCTCTCGATGACATCGATCGGTGTCACGGCGCGGAAGTAGTCGTGGAATTCGGGGTCGTCATAGACGAGCCGCCGGTAGGCCTCACGGCTCGCCCCGGCCAGCGTGGCGGCGCACTCGAGATGCGCCGCGGAGTCCGGCTGCGCGCCGGCGGGCAGCGCCCCGGTCCCGCGGCCGGCCACGGTCGCGAGGCTGAGCGCATTGAAGGCGCGCTCCAGGGTCCGCATCGCGATCGGTCGCAGGCCGTAGCCTTGCTTGATCGTCTCACCCTGCTCGCGCACGCGCAGGACCCCGTTGAGGGTGCCGGCCGGCGCCGATTTGACCAGCGCATCGATGCGGCCGCCGCCGCGGGCGATGCTGCCGCCGCGGGCATGAAACACCACGTAATTCTCGCCATCCTGCTTGCGCATCGCGGCGAACGCGCGCTCGGCCTGGTGAATGGCATAGCGGGACGCGCACAGTCCGCCCTCCTTGTTGCTGTCGGAGTAGCCGAGCAACACACACTGGCGCCGGTCGTGTGCCTCGAGATGGCGGCGATAGACGGGCTCGCTCAGGAGCTCGCGCAGGATGTCGCCGCAATGCTCCAGCGCCTCCAGGGACTCGAATTGCGGCGCGATGTCGAGGGCAACCTGACCGGTGCGCTTGTCATACACCGACGCCCAGCGCGCGAGCGTCAGAGCAGCGAGAACATCATCGGCGCCGCGGGCACCGCTCACTATGAAATAACCGACGGCTTCCGGCCCGTAGCGGTGCCTGCCCTGGGCGAATGCCTCGAAGACGGCGAGATTGCGTTTGCCGAGCGCGTCGAGATCGGCTCTTGGACCTGCATCCTTCTGCAGCATCGCCGCGAGCAGTCGGCGCCGCTCGGCGGCGGGGCGGCCCACCCAGCCGGGATCATCATTGCCGCGCGCGATGACCTCGTGGAGCACGCCCGCGTGCTGGCGCACATCGAGGCTGGCCAGATGGAAGCCGAAGGTGTCGATGCGGCGCAGGAGCCTGCGGATGTAGAAGAGCCCGGCGTTGGCGCCCTTGTTGGCGGTGAGACTGGCGGCGATGAGCTGCACGTCGTCGCGGAGCTGGCGCGCGCTCTCGTAGCCGTTGGCCCGGCCCTCATAGGTCAGGCGGATCCGCTCGCCGATCTGCGCCAGAAACACCCGATACGGCATGCGATCGTGCCGGGCGGGGGTCACGCTGCGCGCACTCGGCGCCAGCGTCATGTAATCCTCCACCCGCTGACTCAGCTCCGCCGATACCGCTACGCGGCCGGCGCTTTGCGAGAGGCGCTCGGAAAGCCTGCGGCAGTCCTCGAAATAGCTGTTGAGGATCACCTGCTGCTGGCGGGCGAGCGTCTCGCGAATGGTCTTGGCGTGTACGTCCGGGTTGCCGTCCATGTCGCCACCGACCCAGGAGCCGAAGCGCAGGATGGCCGGCAGCTCGATCGAATCGGCGGGCACGCCGTAGCGCTTCTCGAGCGCCTGGGCGATCTCCTCGTAGAAGGCGGGCACGACGCGATAGAGGACCTCGATCAGATAGAAGAGGACCTGCTCGCGCTCGTCGCCGACCGTCAGCCGCTCGCGCGGCAGCTCCTCGGTCTGCCAGGCGGTGGTCAGCTCGACCCGGATGCTGCTCCAGAGATTGCGCGAATCCTGCGGCGTCAGCATCGGGTCGAGGCGGTCGAGCAGGTGCTCTGCCACCCGCTGCTGCTTGCGCAGCAGCGTGCGGCGGGTCGACTCCATCGAATGAGCGGCGAACACGGGCTCGATGCGCAGGCCGCCGAGGAGCGACACGACCTCCTCGAAGCGTAAGCCGCTGCTCTTCAGGGCGATGATGGCGTCTTCCACGCCCGATGGCTGCGGCCGGCCGCTGTCCTGGCGGAAGTACGTGCGGCGCCGGCGGATGCGGTGCACTTTTTCGGCGATGTTCACCGCCTGGAACCACATGGAGAAGGCGCGCACGAGGTCGCGGGCGAGCGGCGGCGGCCGGTCGCGGACGGAGGCGGCGAGCTCGAGGTGCGCCTGCTGGTCCCCGTCGCGGCGGCGGATGGCGGCCTGGCGGTCGAGCTCCACCAGCTCGAAGAGCTGCACGCCGCCCTGCTCGACCAGAATTTCCCCGATGAGCGAGCCGAGCGCGTGCACGTCCTCGCGCAGGGCCTCGTGCTTCGGCGGAAAGTGGATGTCGCTGCGGTTCACGCGCCGCGAATGGTAGCAGTTAGACCAGGCACAGGGATGTGCCCCGCCGCCGGAGGTGGCGGAGCTTTGGGCAAAAACCACGCTTTTTGTCCAAAGCAGCGCTGGGCCGGGCAGGAGCCCGGATCCAGCGCTATCCGACAAGCAGCACGGACTCGGCGCGCTCTAGCTCTTCGGGCTGGCCGTAGAGCACGACGACATCGCCGTCCCGCAGTACCGTATCGCCGGCCGGCTCGCGACCCAGTATTCCCTGACGGCGAATGCCGGTGAAAGTCACGCCGACACCGCGGCTGCGTACGTCGCGCAGCGTCCGCCCCACGGCCCAGGCCCCGGGCGGCACGACCACCGACTTGATCTCCTCGCGGAACTCGTGGCTCTCATCGAGCGGCCGCGCATCCCCGCGGCGAATGATGTTCCGGAGGACGGAGTAGCGATGGCCGCGGATCTCGCCCATGGTGCGGACCACGCGCGAGACCGGCACGTGCAGCAGGATCAGTACGTGGGAGACGAGCATCAGGCTGGCCTCGAACGCCTCCGGCACGACATCGGTCGCGCCAGCGTCCTGCAGCTCCTTGATGCGGGTGTCGTCCTGAGTGCGCACCAGCACCGGCACGTCGGCCCGCAACCGGCGGATGCTGTGCAGGATGCCAACCGACGTCGCCGGGCTCGAGAAGCTGATCACCACGGCGGTCGCGGTATCGAGGCCCGCCTTGACGAGGATCTCCTCGTCGGCTGAGTCGCCGAACATGACCGGATCGCCGGCCTGACGCGCCGCGGCGATGCGTGCCGGGTCGAGGTCGAGCGCGATGTATTCGAAGCCCTGCGATTCGAGCACGCGCGCCACGTTCTGACCGACCCGCCCGAAACCGCAGAGGATGACGTGATCGCGCCGCCCGATCTCTACGGTCGCGGCGCTCTCGCGCTCGAACGCGGTGCGGGGCGGTCCCGATTCCCGCAGCAGCAGACGAGCGACACGCTTGTTGTTGTTGAGGACCAGCGGACTCAGGATCATCGACAGTACCATGGCCACGAGGAGCGGCTGGCCGAAGCGCACCGGGATCAGCCCGGTGGCGAGCGCGATCGTGCCGAGCGCGACGCCGAACTCACCACCGATCGACACGACGATGCCGGTGCGCAGCGCCTTGAACCGCGAGCCGGTGAACGGTCGCGCCACGAGCGCCGCGACCGCGGTCTTCAGGATGAGCATGGCGGCCAGCCAGCAGATGACCGCGCCGAGCTCCCCGGCGAGCAGACGCACGTCGAGCAGCATCCCGACCGAGACGAAGAAGAGCCCAAGCAGGATGTCGCGGAACGGCCGGATCACCGACTCGATCTGATGCCGGTACTCGGTCTCGGCGAGCATCATTCCGGCGAGAAAGGCGCCCAGGCCCGGCGACAGCCCGGCGAGGCTCGATACCCAGGCGGCGGCCAACACCACGAGCAGCACGGCCATGGTGAAGAGCTCCCGCAGCCGGCTATGAGCCATCTCCCGGAAGAGCGGCCGCAGCAGCCAGCGGCCGGCGGCGAGCACCGCCCCGACCGCGAGCACGCCGCCGGCGACCGCCTCCAGGGCGGCGCGCAGGTTGAAGTGCGCGGGCCCGCCGGCGAGCGCCGAAGCCAGCGCCAGGAAGGGAACGAAGGCCAGGTCCTGGAAGAGCAGGATGCTGAAGGCGAGCCGGCCGTGGGTGCGGTTGAGCTCGGCGCGCTGGGTGAGCTGGTGCAGGAGGATGGCCGTCGAGCTCATGGCGAGCGCGCCGCCCACCACGACGGCCGCCGGCCAGGGAATGCCGCCGAGATGCGCGATCGCCGCGAACACCGCCGCGGTCGCCGCGACCTGCGCGGCGCCCAGTCCGAAGACCTCGCGGCGCATCGCGATCAGGCGCGGCAGGGCGAATTCGAGCCCGAGCGTGAAGAGCAGGAATACGACACCGAGCTCGGCGAGGAGGTCCGTCGTGGCGGTGCTGTCCACCACCCCCAGCGCATGCGGACCCAGGGCCAGCCCCACGAGGAGGTAGGGAATGGTCGTCGGCAGCCCGAGCCGCCGCGCGACGGTGACCAGCAGCACCGCGGCGGCGAGAAGGATCAGAACCTGGCTGAGGGGCTGCATGGGCGCATTTTAGGTGCTACCCACGCGGGAATCCGACTCTTCGTTGGTTCGGGATCAGATCCCGAGCGACGACGGGCTGGCGAACGGGCGGCCGGCCGGCGGAATGTCTTCCAGACGCACTTCCTCGGTGCACTCCCCACGCGCCGCCGGCATCGGCTGCCTGCCTTCCAGCATCTCGAGGAGGGTCTCGCGCGCGCGCGCGACGCGGCTCTTGATCGTGCCCACCGCGCAGCCGCAGATCTCCGCCGCCTCCTCGTAGGAGAAGCCGCTCACGCTCACCAGGATCAGCGCCGTGCGCTGGCCCGGCGACAGCGAGGCGAGCGCCCGGTTGAGGTCGCGGAGCTCGAGCTTGCCGTCATGGTCGGGCGGCACGCTGGGCTCCGGCAACAGCTCGATGTCCATGCCCTGCGCCTCGAACCTGCTGCGCCGGAGCTGCGAGTAATGCTCGTTGCGAACGATGGTGAACAGCCACGCCTTGAGGTTGGTTCCCGGCGTGAAGCGCTGGATGTTGTTGAACGCGCGCATGAGCGCTTCCTGCACCAGATCGTCCGCGCGCACGCCGTCGCGGCACAGCGAGCGGGCGAAGGTGTGAAGCTGCGGTACCAGAGCCACCATGTCGTCGGTCACCATTTGCACCTCTTCCCCGGCCCCGCCACGGGGCGCGATTCGAGTTTCACCGCACATGCGGGCAAGCTACTTGCTGCCGGGCGCTGCTGAAGTCGGCCGGGGCGCGGAACGGACGGGGGAGGGTTCCCAAGCTCGTGTCGGACGATTCCTACTTCATTGGCGCAAAGTCGGCATCCTGCCGCTTTGCGCGGCCAGCCCAATGACAGGGATCATCCCGCGGCCCCGGGAGCGGCCCGGGGCCGCTTTGTGGCTTGCTTTCGGACTAGGCCCGGCTAGGCCCGGCTGGGCGCGGCTAGGCCCGGCGGAAGTCGACGGCGGGGAGCTGCATGGAGCGGCGGTACTTGGTGACCGTGCGCCGCGCGACCTTCACGCCCCTGTCGGCGAGCAGCTCCGTGAGCTGCACGTCCGACAGCGGATTGCGCCGATCCTCGGCGGCGATGAATTCCCGCAGCAACGCGCGGATCGCCGTGGCGGAGCACGACCCGCCGCTCGTCGTGGCGAGCTGCCGGGAGAAGAAGCGCTTGAAGGCGACCACGCCGCGCGGCGTCGCCATGAACTTGTGGCTGGTGGCGCGCGAGACCGTCGACTCGTGCAGCCTGAGCTCATCGGCGATCTCGCGCAGCGTGAGCGGCCGCATCGCGAGATCTCCGTACTCGAAGAAATTGCGCTGCCGGGTGACGACCGCCTCGGCCACCCGCTGAATGGTGAGGAACCGCTGCTCGAGGTTGCGAACCAGCCAGCGGGCCTCCTGCAGATGCTGTGCGAGCAGCGCCGTCTCGCCGTCACGGGCCTGGCGGAAGTAATCCGCGTACTGTTGGTTGACGCGAATGCGCGGGTAGATGGCCGAGTTGACGGTCACCACCCAACGCTTCTTCTCCTTGCGCACGATCACATCGGGGACGATCGCGCGCGGCTCGAACGTGCCGACCTTGGACCCCGGGCGCGGATCGAGGCTGCGGATCAGCTCCATGGCGAGGCGCAGCTCCCCTTCGGAGCAGCCGAGCGCATCGAGCAGCCGGGTGTTGTCTCTCGCGGCCATCATGGACAGCCGGCTCTGCACGACATCGAGGGCGATATCGCGTCCGGGCGTGTTGCGATCCATCGCTTCGAGCTGCAGCGCGAGGCACTCCGCCAGGTCGCGTGCGGCGATGCCGTTTGGCTCGAGCGTCTGTACGATGCGTAGCGCCGTCTCGATCTCTCCCGGTCCCGCGCCCGGCGCGAGCGCCGCGACGTCTTCCAGCGGTAGACGCAGGAAGCCATCGTCATCGAGAGCATCGATGATGAGGTTCGCGAGCACGTGATCGCGCTCCGTCAGTCCGAGGAGGAGGAGCTGCTCACGGAGGGAATCATGCAGCGTGGAGGGTGACGCGGTCCATTCAGTCCAGTCGGGCGTCCCGTCACCGCCGCCGCCCCCGCCGCTCGATGAGAAATCGAGGTCCGCCCGGGAGCTGTCATCGGCCGCCTCCTCGCGCTCGGCACGGGAGTCCGGCGATTCCGCCCCCTCGGCACTTTCCTCGAGGAAGGGATTCTGCGCGATCGCCTGGTGCAGTTCTTGCACGCACTCCAGAGCGGAAAGCTGCAGCAGCTTCACGGACTGCTGCAGCCGAGGTGTCAGCGTGAGCTGCTGCTTCAGACGCAGTCCCAATACGGCGTTGGACATTCGAGGAACCCTCTCTCACAGATCAGCACCGCCCCGCCCTCGGCGGCGCAGCAGCGATGCCCGGACGCCAAGTGTCGCCGGGGAGAACTTGCAACGGCGTGTAAGAACGCCATGCGCGCCGAGCCCTGGCTCAAACTCCCGTACGAGCGACATGACATCAATTCACGACGACGGACCCGGTTCCCGCTGGGATGCGGCGCACGCCGCCGTGGCGCGCCCGCTGCCGGCCGAGTGGGAACGCCTCGCGCGCCGCAAGGATGCGCTGGAGACGGTGCTCGCGGCGGGCCGGATCGGCCACTGCCGGCTGCGCGCGCCCGATCTCGCGCTCGAGGCCAATTCGCAATTCAAGGCCGAGTGGGGCTGGCCTCCGGACGAGGCGCTCTCCTGGAATGATGTGGAGTCGCGCGTGCACCCCGACGACCGCGGTCGTCTCTCCAGCGCGGTGCGGCAGGCGCTCGCGGGCGGTCCGCGTGTGGACCTCACCGTCCGAGTGCAGCCGGCGCCGGGTCAGGACGAGACCCGCTGGCTCGCGCTGCAGGGCTGCGCGGTGAGGCAAGGCGATGATGCGGAGCCCGCCGATCTGGTGCTGACCTCGGTGAACGTGACGGGCGAGCAGCAGCGTGCGTCCGCGGCCGCTCTCGAGCTCCTGTCGGTGATCTCGCACGAGCTGCGCTCGCCGCTCAACGCCATCCTCGGTTGGAACCGCATTCTCGCGCTCAAGTGCGCCGCAGACCCGCAGGTCGCGACGATCGCGCCGCGCATCGAGCAGAGCGCGAAGGCGCAGTTGAAAGTGGTCAACGACCTGCTGGACCTCGGGCGCGCGAGCGCCGGGAAGCTCAAGGTGGAGCCGCGCCCGATGCAGCTCGCGCGAGTGGCGCAGCTCGCCATCGACAGCGCCAGGCCGGCGGCGTCCGCCAAGGGGATCGAGATCGCGACCCGGTTCGCTCCCGGCGCGGGTGAGCTGCGCGCCGATCCCGGCCGCCTGCAACAGGCGATCGGCAACCTGTTGGCCAACGCGGTGAAGTTCACGGACTCCGGGGGCCGGATCGTGGTCGGGCTGCGCGCGGACGGCGGCTTCACCGAGCTCACCGTCGAGGACACGGGTCAGGGCATCGAGCCGGAGCGGCTGCCGGGCATCTTCGACTGCTTCCGACAGGCGGACGACTCCGGTGCGCGCCGGACGTCCGGGCTCGGGCTCGGACTGACACTGGTCCGCGAGATCGTCGCTCTGCACGGCGGCTCGGTTGCCGCCCGCAGCGCCGGACCCGGCGCCGGATCGACCTTCAGCATCCGTCTGCCCACGGCTGGTGTCCCGGCGCAGCCGTCCGCGCCCGCGCCGGCGGACGGTGCGTCGGGCGAGCCGCCGGAGCTGCGGCAGACACTCGAAGGATTGTCCATTCTGGTCGTGGACGACGAGCTGGATGCGCGCACCGTCGTGGCGGAGATGCTGCGGCTCGAGGGCGCCTCGGTGACCGTCACCGACTCCGCGCCCGCCGCCCTGCGTCAGCTGCAGGCGCGGGGGGCGCACTTCGACGTCGTCGTCACCGATATCGGCATGCCGATGGAGGACGGCTACTCTCTGGTGCGCAAGCTGCGCGCCAGCAAGGCAGGCAGACGGATGCTCGCGATCGCCGTGACCGGCTACGCGTCACGCACCGATGTCGCGGCGGCAATGGATGCGGGGTTCGATCTGCACGTGCCGAAGCCGGTGGACTTCAACACCTTCGTGCCTCTGGTGCGGCGCCTGGCGCTCTGGCGCCGGCCGGACTGAGCCGCCGGCTACCCGCTCAAATCCCGGATTGCCAGGTGCTCGGCATGCCGGCCGTCTCGATCGCCTGCTCGATGGTGAGGCAGGCGTCGCGCGCCTCGGGCTGCGCGCGCAGACTGCGGGCAATGGAGTTGAGGAAGTTGCACATCAGGGTGGCGTTGGGTTGGGAGCAATGCAACTGCTCCTCCACCTTGTCGATGAGCTCCAGCAGATCCTCCTGATCGCACACCGGGAACGTCATCCCCGTGACGGCGCTCTGCACGGAGATCAGCGCCTGATGTATGGCCGCCTGCGTCTCCCCATTCATCACATCAATTTGAACCCCGCGACGTGCGAAAGCAAGCCGTGCGAAAGCGATCCACTAAGCGGCCCCGGGCCGTTCCCGGGGCCGCGAGAAGAATCCCAGTCACAGCCGCGCGCTCGCGCAAAGCGGCAGGATGCCGCCCTTTGCGCCGCAGGGACGCAGAAAAAAAAGAGCGGGCTGGTCGCACCACAGCCCGCCAAACGGGGGGTCTAGCCCCCCGATGCAACGGCCGTGCCAGCCGCGTTGCGGCCCCAAATGCGGCTCCGGCGACCCTGAAACGCGCAAAACCTCTGTAAAAAAGGTACAGGAGGTGAAATTTGTGCAGCCAGGCCCGTGCGGCAGTGACCGAGCCGGCGGTGCGATTGGCGAGCTAGAGGCGTTGATCGAGCGGGTGGGCGGCGGACGCCACCCGCACGGGGCCGTGGCCGGATTCCGGCGCAGCGGCTGGGCGGGGTTGCGCGCCGCCCTTGCGCGCGCCGAGGACGGAGCTATTCTCGATGCCTGCGAGCGCGGAGAGAGCTGGATCCTGGAGGCGTATCGCAATGCCTTGGACGATCACCTCCCGGATTTCGTGCGCGACGCCGTGCTGTGGCAGTTGGAGGTCCTGATGAGCACTCACGATGCGATCCGCGGCTGTCGCGCCCAGCGCGCCGTCCGCGGCGATACGGCGGCTCCCGGTGCGCAAGCAGGTCGACACCAGGACTGAGGTTTCCCTGACACGATGGTCCACCAGCCCGGTCATTCTCGGGATCGGTGTGGGCGTGCTCGCGGGACCCATGGGTTTGAAGCTCATCCAGCCGCAGCTGCCCGATGACGCCGCACTCATCGAGTCGCTGAGCGAGGCGGTGCTGTTGACGTGTCTGTTCTGCGCGGGGCTGCGCCTGCGTGCCCCGCTCGATTGGGCGCCCTGGCGCGCGCCGCTGCAGCTCGCCTCGCTGACGACGGTAGCCGCGGCGCTGCTGTCGGCAGGGGCGGCCTATCTCATCTTCGGGATGAGTCTGCTGCAATCGGTGCTGTTGGCGGTCATTCTCGCGCCGACGGATGCGGTGCTGGCATCGGACGCGCACGCGGGGGTGGAAGGCGAACAGGAGCCTGTGCCGTTCGCTCTCGCGGCCGAGGGCGCGCTGACGAGCGCGATCGTGGCGCCGGTCGTCGTGTTGGTGCTGACGCGGATGGGCGTGACGGGAGCCGGCGCGTCGGTTCTCGGATCTCTGACACTCACGGTTGTGTGGTCTCTCGCCGGCGGAGCGGCGGTCGGCTGGCTGGCCGGCGCCGCCTCTTCGCGCTGGCTGGCGCTCGTCGACCGCGATCGCCAGGGGGACCTGCTCGAGGAGACGATCGTGTTCGCCACGGGCGCGCTCGCCTATGTCTGCGCGCTGGCTCTGCGCGCCGACGCGCTGCTTGCGGCATTCGCCGCCGGGCTGGCGCTCTCGCACGGCGGCCGCCGGCGGCTGCAGCGCAGGGCGCCGCTCGGAATGCGCGTCCTCAGGTTTGCCGGCCGGGCGGAGCGCGGCGCAACGGTTTTCCTCATGGTGTTGCTCGGCGCGCTGCTCGGCGCCGCGGACTTCACGCCGCGTACGGCAATCTACGCGGCGGTGGTGTTGGTCCTGATCCGGCCGTTCGCGGTGCGCCTGGGGCTGGCCCGTCCCCTGGTCACGCCCGCGCAGCGCCGCACTTTCGAGCTGTTCGCGGCGCGTGGGCCGGCGGCGCTCTATTGCCTGGCGCTCGCGGCCGGACACGACCTGTCGGCGCCTTTCGGCAGGCAACTGCACGATGCGGCGCTCGTCGTGATCGTGGTGTCGGTCATATCGGGCGCCGCGTCGGCGCTCACCGCGAGAAAGCCCAGTCCGGGAGCCGCGCTGTGAGCCGGCGCTCCACAGCTCCGCTCCCGCTTGGCGGCGCACGCCGGAGGGCATACAGTTGACCGCCCTCTACATCGGCCGAAGGCGAGCACATGGCACACGCTTTGATCATCGATGACGACGCGGACGTGGTGGAGTGGCTGCAGGAGGTGGCCCGCATGGAGGGTTTCACCGTCGCTCGCGCCCACAGCCTGCGCGACGCGCGCATCGAGCTCGGCCGCCAACGCCCCGATGTTCTTCTCACCGATCTGCTGCTTCCGGACGGCGAGGGCATCGAGCTCCTGCGTGAGCTCGAGAAGCCCGAGGCCACCGAGGTCATCGTCGTCACGGGGCATGCCACCGTCGACAGCGCCGTGGCGGCGCTGCGGGCCGGCGCCAGCGACTACCTGGTCAAGCCGGCCGACCTGGAGCGCGTGCAGGCGGTGTTGCGGCACGCCAAGAAGACCTCCGCCCTGCAGCACGAGATCGGCGAGCTGCGCGACCAGCTGCGGCGCATGGGCCGCTTCGGCCGCATCCTCGGCAGCTCGCAACGGATGCAGGTGCTGTACGACCAGCTCACGCGGGTCGCGCCGACCTCGGCCACGGTCATGTTGATCGGGGAGAGCGGCACCGGCAAGGAGCTCGCCGCCCAGACCATTCACGAGCTCTCCCGGCGCCGCGGCAGCGCCTTCCTGCCGCTCAACTGCGGGGCGGTCGCGCCGCAGCTCATCGAGAGCGAGCTCTTCGGGCACGAGCGCGGCAGCTTCACCGGCGCCGACCGCCAGCACAAGGGTTTCTTCGAGCGCGCCAACGGCGGCACCATCTTTCTCGACGAGATCACCGAGATGCCGATGGAGCTGCAGGTGAAGCTGCTGCGGGTGCTCGAGACCGGCGCCGTCAACCGCGTGGGCGGCACGCAGCCGATCGCGAGCGACGTGCGGGTGATCTGCGCGACCAACCGGGAGCCGGAGCGGGCCGTCACCGACGGCAAGCTGCGCGAGGATCTCTATCACCGCCTGAACGTGTTCCCGATCCGCTTGCCGCCGCTGCGCGACCGGGAGACCGACATCGAGCAGCTCGCGCAGTTCTTCCTCGAGGAGCTCAACCGCGCCGAGAGCACCCACAAGACCTTCTCGCGCGACGCGCTGGTGCGTCTCTACCAGTACGGTTGGCCGGGCAATGTGCGCGAGCTGCGCAACTACGTGCAGCGCGCGTTCATCATGGCCGACGACGTCATAGAATGTGACATAACGCTGACCGACGCGCCGCCCAAGCCCGATGACGGCACGACCATCACGATTCGCGTCGGCACCCCTCTGGAAGAGGTGGAGCGGCGGGTCACCATGGCCACGCTGGCGTATTGCGGCCACGTCAAGCGCAAGGCGGCGGAGATCCTGGGCGTCAGCCTGAAGACGCTCTACAACCGTCTCGAGACCTACAACGGCAGGGATCCGGGCGGGCGAGCCCCGTCCGCGGGCAAGGAGGAGGAGGCCGCTACCGGCCGGGACTCGCTGGGTTGAGAGATCGTGCCGCGTCGGACGATTCCTACAGTCCGTAGCGTTGCAGCTCCCGTTGCGGCTTCCATAACTCCCATAGGCGCGTTTGCGCACGGGCGCCTACGCTGAGGTAAAGGGACGAATGCCGGTCATTCGAGTCGCGGTCGTAGACGATCATCAGCTCGTGCGCATCGGGTTGCGGCAGATCATCGAGGCGCAGGCGGATTTCGTCTGGGCCGGCGAGGCGAAGACGGGACGCGAGGCGCTGACGCTGTTGCACTCCACCGGTTGCGACGTGCTGCTGCTGGACCTCTCGCTTCCCGACATGTCGGGACTGGACGTGCTGCGGCAGATCAAGTCGCATCACGACTCGGTGGCGACGCTGGTATTGAGCGCCTATCCCGAGAGCCAGTACGGGTTGAACGTGCTGCGGGCGGGGGCAAGCGGTTTCGTGAGCAAGAGTGCCGACGACGGCGAGCTCTGCCGCGCGATCCGGGCTTCGATGCGGGGCGGCCGCTACGTGAGCCCCGAGCTCGCGCAGGTGCTGGTGAGCGGCATGCAGGGCGGAGCGCCGGGCGAGCCGCGGCACAGCGCGCTTTCGGAGCGGGAGTTCCAGATCTTCTGCAAGCTCGCCGAGGGACGCAGTGTTTCCGAGATCGCCGCCGGCCTGTTCCTCAGCGTCAAGACCATCAGCACCTACCGCACACGGATACTGGAGAAGATGGGAATGAAGACGAACGCCGACATAACTTACTACGCCATCAAGAACAACCTGCTGCAGTGAGGCGTGTGGTGGGCGTCGAAGCGCGATCTGCGGCCGGCAATGGCTCCTCGAAAACCGAGCGGCGCATCCTGCTCATCGAGGACTCCGCCGTGCTGTCGCGGCGTCTGATCGATCTGCTGTCGGAGCCCGGCCGCGTCTGCGTCACGGCGCAGGCAGCGACGCAGTCGGAGGCGCTGCTGCGCCTGCAGGAGGCCACTTACGACGTGCTGGTCGTGGATATCGAGCTGGCCGAGGGCAACGGCGTGGCGGTGATCCGCCAGGTCCGCCAGCTCTATCCGCC
>JASHVV010000197.1 GCA_030044385.1 Gammaproteobacteria bacterium | reverse complement strand
TCCGCCCAGGCGGCCAGCCAGGCGGCCAGCGG
This sequence comes from Gammaproteobacteria bacterium, assembly GCA_030044385.1. GTDB lineage: Bacteria > Pseudomonadota > Gammaproteobacteria > Steroidobacterales > Steroidobacteraceae > 13-2-20CM-66-19. The sequence goes on along the minus strand of JASHVV010000197.1, from coordinate 3,385 downwards.
TGCGCAGAGCACTGCGAACCAGGCGTTGGCTGCCGCTCAGGCCGCCCAGTCGGCGGTCGATGCGACCAACGAGAAGATCAACCGCATGTTCAAGCGGTCGATCTCGAAGTAAGAGCTTCCCAGCTCTGTTCAGAAACGCCGCGCATCCGCGCGGCGTTTTTCTTTGTGTTTTCTCTCAGTAACGGATCAGGGCGGAGCTCCAGGTGACTCCGCCGCCGAACGCTTCCAGCAGCAGCAGGTCGCCGCGCTTGATCCGCCCGTCACGGACCCCGGTGTCCAGGGCCAGGGGGACGGAGGCCGCGGAGGTGTTGCCGTGGTCCTGAACGGTGGTGATGACGCGATCCATCGGCAGATCGAGCTTGCGCGCCGTGGCCTGGATGATGCGCAGGTTCGCCTGATGGGGCACCAGCCAGTCGATCGCCGAGCGGTCGAGCGCATTGGCCGCGAGCGCCTCGTCGATCGCGCGGCCGAGCGTGCTCACCGCGATCTTGAAGACCTCGCTACCGGTCATGGTGATGAGGCGGCGGGACTTGGCCGGGTCGCTGCTGGCGGCGATGCCTCCCCCGCAGAAGAGAAGGTCCTTGTACGTGCCGTCGGCGTGCACGTGAGTCGACAGGATCCCAGGCGCTTCCGCCGGCTCGAGCACCGCAGCGCCCGCTCCGTCCGCGAACAGCACGGCGGTCGAGCGGTCGCTCCAGTCCGTGATGCGCGAGAGCGTCTCGGCACCGATCACGAGCGCCCGGCGGGCGTCGCCCAGGCGCACGAACTTGTCGGCGATGGAAAGCGCGTACATGAAGCCGCTGCAGGCGGTTTCCAGGCTGAAGGCCGCGGCGCCCCGGCAGCCGAGCCGCGCCTGCAGCAGCGCGCCGCAGTTGGGGAAGACCATGTCGGGCGTGGTCGTGCCGAAGGCGATGAAGTCGACGTCCGCAGGCGCGACTCCCGCGGCATCCAGGGCGGCGCGCGCCGCGCGCTCCGCCAGGTCCACCGTGGTCTCGCCGGCCGCGGCGATGTGCCGCCGCTCGATGCCGGTCCGCTCCCGGATCCACTGGTCGCTGGTGTCCATCAGCTGCTCGAGATCGAAGTTCGTCAGAACTTTTTCCGGAAGATACGACCCCGTTCCGGCGATGCGCGAATACTTCAAGTTGTCGAACCTTGTGCTGTTTCGGCTCCCTGCGCGGCGAGCGCTTGCGCAATGTGCGCGGTCAGTCCACGACGCGCGGCGAGCGCGGCGGTGATGATGGCTCTGGCGAAGGCCACACCGTCGGCTCTGCCGTGGCTTTTTACCACGATGCCGGTCAGGCCGACCATGCAGGCGCCGTTGTAGCGGCGCGGATCGAGGCTGGCGGCCACCCGCCGCAGCACCGGGCGGGCGGCCATCCCCGCCAGCCGCGCGCTCCAGGAAGCGCGGAACTCCCGGCGCATGCGGTCGGCGATCAGGCCCGCGGCCCCTTCCATGGTCTTCAGGGCGACGTTCCCCGTGAATCCGTCCGTGACCACCACATCGACGTCGCCGGAGAAAATGTCGTCGCCCTCGACGAACCCCACATAGTTGAGGCGGCTCCTGGCGAGCAGGACATGCGCGGCCTGGACCACCTCATGGCCCTTCATGTCTTCCTCGCCGATGTTGAGGAGGCCGATCCTCGGCGAGGCGAGCCCGTAAACGTCGCGCGCGATGATGGCGCCCATCGCGGCGAACTGGCCGAGCTGCTCCGGCGTCGCCTTGGTGTTGGCGCCGAGATCGAGCATGTGGGTGTGGCCATGGGCGGCCGGGATGGCCGAGATGATGGCGGCGCGCTCGACGCCGGGCAGCGTCTTCAGCACGAAATGCGCGATGGCATTGAGCGCGCCGGTATTGCCGGCGCTCACGCAGGCCGAGGCGCGCCCGCTCTTCACGAGGTCCACGGCGACGCGCATCGACGAGTCCTTCTTGCGGCGGATCGCCTCGCGCGGGCTCTCGCCCATCGAGACGACCTCGCTCGCGGGCGCCGTCTCGATGCGCGCGCGCAGCGCCGCGGAGAGAGGCGCGACCCGTGGCTCGATCAGCGCCGGATCGCCGACGAGCAGCACCCGCAGCGCCGCGTCCTCGCGCAGCGCCTGCAGCGCTCCGGTGACGTACTCGGGCGGCGCATGATCGCCGCTCATCACGTCGATGGCGATGGGCAGCACGGTCGGCGGGCGGCGGCGCGGGTCCGCGGGCGCGCTGTTCCTATTCCTTCTCTTCCGCCTCGGCGGGCTTCTCGATCACGCGGCGGCCCCGATAGAAGCCGTCCGGCGTGATGCGATGGCGCAGGTGCGTCTCCCCCGACTGCGGATCGGTGGAGAGCGCCGGCGTCGAAAGCCCGTCGTGGGAGCGATGCATGCCGCGCCGGGAGGGTGTCTTGCGACTTTTCTGAACTGGCATAGTGTCCTCGTGCGCCCGGGGCGCGCGCTAACTTCAAACAAAACCAACCAACTACTTGCGTCTCAACAGCTCATCGAGCCCCGCGAAGGGCCGCTGTGTCACGTGCTCCGGCTCCTCTGCCGCGACGAGCGGGGCGGAAGCCGGCACGGCGCACTCGCGCAGCTGCCCGTGCAGCGGCACGATGGGCAGCGCGAGCAGCAGCTCCTCCTCGACCAACTCCCCGGCGCTGATGCGCCCCTCGCGGGCGAGCACCGGCTCGAGATCCTCGGGCACGTCGGCAGCGTCCGCCTCCGCGAGGATCAGCGCCACCTGGGTGGCGCAGTCGAGTGCCCACTCCATCGGCTGCATGCACCGCTGGCATTGCAGCGTAGCCTTGCCGGCGAGCGACAGCTCCGCGACGGCGAAACCCGACCGCCGCCCGAAGCGCACGCCGCCGCGCACGCTCCCGCCGATGCCGGCGATGCGCGACCGCAGCCGCGGCAGCTCGGCCAGCGGAACGTCAAAGTCGATCTCGGTCTCGCCACGGGAGAGCCGATCGACATCGAGCGGCTGGGACCAGGGCGGCGACATGGGGCGCGTATAATAGGTATCGTCCGTCGGCAAGTCAAAAATCCGCGCATGCGTTAAGTCGTTGTTTCGCGCGGGCGATTTCCGGGAATCCCGCATGCCCGAGCTCATTCTCGCCTCCACCTCCCCTTACCGCCGCTCGCTCCTCGAGCGGCTCGGTATCCCATTCACCGCCCTGCCCCCCGGGACCGCCGAGGATACCCTCCCCGCGGAGCTGCCTCCCGACCGGGCGCTGCGGCTCTCCATCGCGAAGGCCCAGGCCATCGCATCGCACCGGCCGGATGCCGTGGTGATCGGCAGCGACCAGGTCGCGGCGCTCGGCGGCAGGATTCTGGACAAGCCGGGCGATGCGGCCCGCTGCCGCGCCCAGCTCACGGCCGCCAGCGGCTCCAGCGCCCGCTTCTACACCGGCTGCGC
>JASHVV010000025.1 GCA_030044385.1 Gammaproteobacteria bacterium | reverse complement strand
TTCGCCGACGACACTTTCCCGGTGATCTTCCGCTTCACGGGCGGCGTGCCGCGTCTCATCAACACGCTGTGCGACACGGCGATGATGGCCGCCTACACCGCGGACCGCGGGATGGTTACGGCGGCGGACATCGACGGCGCCGTCGGCGAGCTGCAATGGGTGGAGTTCGCGGCCCGCACCCAGCAGCAGATCCGCGCCGCGACGGAGCTCGCGCTGCCGCGCATGCGCGGCGTCGATCCGGCGTTGCCGCTCCTGGCCAAGCTCCTCGTCGCGACCGACGGCCGCACGGTGCAGGAGATCCAGCTGACCCAGGGCAGGATCATCGTCGGCCGTACCGCCGACAACGACCTGCAGATCGACAGCCGCTTCGTCAGCCGGCATCACTGCCAGATCACGACCTCCGCGAACTCGTGCGTCATCGAGGACCTCAACAGCACTAACGGCATCTACGTCAAATCGAAACGGGTCCGCCGGCACTATCTCAATGACGGCGACGTGGTGCTCGTCGGCAAGCACGAGCTGATCTACGTGGACGAGCGCCTGGCACGCACGCGCGGCAGCCTCAACGACACCGTGCCCGGGCTGCCGGTGCTGCAGCGCGCCGACGGCGTGGACGGAAGGGAGGACGAGGAGGAGGAGACCGCGGTCGGGCTGGAGGCGACGCGGGATCAGCGCTGATCGCGGTGATCGGTCAGGTCAGGTTGGCCGTACTGGGAGCGCAGCTCGCGGTAATCGCGCCGCCTGAGGAGCACCACCACGCCGCCGAGGAGGGCGGCGAGGCCCGCGAGCCCCACGAGCAGGCCCACGGCGTGGCTGTCACCGACCACATAACTGACGACCAGCGCGGCGAGGCCGCCGCCGATGTACAGCCAGGGCAGCCCCTCGTACATGGGTCGGGAGAGATGCATGGGGGCACACGATACTACGGCAGCGCGGCCGGGGCACCTGGACCGGGATTATGTCCGGTCCGCTCGGCCACCGACGACTATCCCGTGCCGCCCACCGTCAGGTTCTCCACCTTGAGGGTCGGTTGACCCACGCCCACCGGGACGCTCTGTCCCTCCTTGCCGCACGTTCCGACGCCGTCATCCAGTTTCAGGTCGTTGCCGACCATGGTGACCCGGGTCAGCACATCCGGACCGTTGCCAATCAGGGTGGCGCCTTTCAAGGGGCGGCCGAGGCGGCCGTTCTCGATCGCGTAGGCCTCGCTCGCGGAGAACACGAATTTCCCCGAGGTGATGTCCACCTGCCCGCCGCCGAAATTGACGGCGTAGATGCCGTTTGCAACGGAGCGGATGATCTCCTGGGGATCGTGCGGACCCGGACGCATGTAGGTATTGGTCATGCGCGGCAGCGTCATGTGCGCAAACGACTCCCTCCGGCCGTTGCCGGTGGGGCGCGCGCCCATGAGCCGGGCGTTGAGCCTGTCCTGCATGTAGCCCCGGAGCACGCCGTTCTCGATCAGCGTCGTGCACTGTGTTGGGATGCCCTCGTCATCGATGTTGAGTGAGCCGCGGCGTCGCGAGAGAGTTCCATCGTCGACGACCGTGCATTCCGGCGCGGCAACGCGCTCGCCGATGCGGTTGGCGAATGCGGAGGTGCCCTTGCGGTTGAAATCGCCCTCGAGGCCGTGGCCGATCGCCTCGTGCAGCAGGATGCCCGGCCAGCCGGGTCCGAGCACGACGGTCATGGGTCCCGCGGGCGCCGGCACCGCCTCCAGATTGACCAGCGCCTGGCGCGCGGCCTCGCGGGCCAGGGCGACCGGACGATCGCCGGCCACCAGCTCTGCCAGCGAGTAGCGCCCGCCGGCGCCGCTGTACCCTTGCTCGCGCCGGCCGTTCTGCTCGACCAACACCGACACGTTGAAGCGCACCAGAGGCCGGACATCCGCGGCCAGCTCGCCTTCGCTCGTGGCGATCAGCACGACCTCGTGCACGGCCGTCACGCTGGCGGAGACGTGCACGATGCGCGGGTCGATCTTGCGGGTCTCGCGGTCGACGCGCTCGAGCCACGCGACCTTGTCCTCATCCGCCAGCGTGGCGACGGGATCCGCCGGCAGGTACAGGCTGTGGCCTGCCTGCGGGCGCCAGGCGCTGACGCGCCGGTCGCCTCCCTGCGCGGCGATGGCGCGGGCGGCGCGGGAAGCTTCCTCCAGCGCGGGCGGCACGATCTCGTCGGAGTAGGCGAAACCGGTCTTCTCACCGGCGAGCGCCCGCACACCGACGCCCTGCTCGATGCTCGCGCTGCCATCCTTCACGATGCCGTCCTCGAGCGACCACGACTCCTGGCGGGCGAGTTGGAAATAGAGGTCGGCGAAGTCGACGGAGTGGGTGAGCACCTCGCCGAAGACGCGGTCGAGGCGCCCGTCGTCGAGGCCGCTCGGCCTCAGGATGAGATCGCGGGCGAGCGACAGGGGATCGGAGGCAGCCGGGTCGGTGACGATGGTGCTGTTGCGAGTGTCCATGATGGGCGAGTCAGTTGAATACACGGTGGGTCAGCGACGGGAAACTGCCGCGATCGCGCCTCTGCCGCTCGCGATCGATCTCGGCGGTGACGCAGCCGCGGCCACGCGGCAGACGGTCGAGCACCTGGCCCCAGTGATCGACGATCATGCTGTCGCCGTAGGTCTCGCGCCCGTTCGGGTGGAATCCCGACTGCGCCGGAGCGAGCACGTAGCAGAGATTCTCGATGGCGCGCGCCCGCAGCAGGGTCTCCCAGTGCGCCCGGCCCGTCGGCTCCGTGAAAGCGGACGGCACCGCGAAAAGCTCCGCGCCGGCCGCGCTCAGCCTGCGAAAGAGCTCGGGAAACCTGACGTCATAGCACACGGAAAGCCCGAGACGCCCCAGCGGCGTGTCCACGACCGCGAGCGTCGAGCCCGGCGCGAGATTGGCCGACTCGCGGTAGCTCTCCGCCCGCTGCGGCAACTGGACGTC
>JASHVV010000196.1 GCA_030044385.1 Gammaproteobacteria bacterium | reverse complement strand
CCTCGGGCTTCTGCAGCAGCCGCTCGAGGAGCTTCGCGGTGCTGTGACCCGCCTTCGCCCGGTGGCGGATGCGGTAGCGGTTGACCGAGAGCATCGCCACCTCGGTGCCGGACGAGAAGGCGATGATCGCGAGCAGCGCGAGCAGAATGATCAGGAGCGCGGGAGAGGAGGGGTACTCGTTCAATTTCGGATTCCTCAGGCTTCCACCGTGGAAAATAACGCAATTCCAATATAATTCCCCCATGTTCGACACCCTGAGCTCCCGTCTCTCCCGCACCCTCGATACCCTGCGCGGCCGGGGGCGCATCACCGAGGAGAACATCGCCGAAGCCCTGCGGGAGGTGCGGGTCGCGCTCCTCGAGGCGGACGTCGCCCTGCCCGTCATCAAGAGCTTCATCGAGTCGGTGAAATCGAGGGCGCTGGGGGCCGAGGTGGCCCAGAGCCTAACGCCGGGGCAGGCGTTCATCGGCATCCTCCACCGGGAGCTGGTCGAGCTCATGGGCGGGCACCGCGCGGGGTTCAACCTGCGCGCCCAGCCGCCGCTCGTGGTGCTGCTCGCGGGGCTGCAGGGCGCCGGCAAGACGACCACCGCGGCGAAGCTCGCCCGCTGGCTGATCGAGCAGCAGCGCAAGCGCGTGCTTCTAGTCAGCACCGATGTGCGGCGGCCCGCGGCGATGCTGCAGCTCGAGCGCCTGGCGGCGCAGGTGAATGCCCAGTACTTTGCCGCGGACGTGCAGTCCCCTCCTGCCGATATCGCGTGCGCTGCCCTGGAGCAGGCCAAACGCGGGGTGTTCGACGTGCTCATCGTCGATACGGCGGGCCGTCTGCACGTCGACGAGGCGCTGATGGAGGAGGTCCGTCAGATCGATCAGGCGGCGCATCCGGCGGAACGCCTCTTCATCGTCGATGCCATGGCTGGCCAGGACGCGGTGAATGCGGCGCGCGCCTTCGGCTCCGCACTCGACCTCACTGGCGTCATCCTGACCAAGGCGGACGGTGACGCGCGCGGCGGTGCCGCACTCTCGGTACGCCACGTGACCGGCAAGCCCATCGTCTTTCTCGGCATCGGGGAGAAGACAGAAGCGCTCGAGCCGTTCGATCCGGACCGGATGGCCTCGCGCATCCTCGGCATGGGCGATGTCGTCAGCCTGGTCGAGCAGGTCCACCGCCAGGTGGATCAGAAGGAAGCGGAGCGCCTGGCCCGCAAGGTGGTCAAGGGCAAGGGCTTCGACCTCGGTGACCTCAAGAGCCAGCTCGAGCAGGTGCAGAAGATGGGGGGGCTCGGGGCCCTCATGGACAAGCTGCCGGTCGCGGCCACGGCGAAGGGCGGGATGTCCGCCGACCAGGGGGACGTCCAGGTGCGCCGCCAGATTGCCATCATCAATTCCATGACGCCGCGGGAGCGGCGGGTGCCCGGGATCATCGACGGCTCCCGCCGGCGCCGGATCGCCCGGGGCGCGGGCGTGCAGGTCCAGGACGTCAACCGGCTGATGAAGCAGTTCCTGGACATGCAGCGCATGATGAAGAGCATGAAGGGCGGCCGTCTGCGGCAATTGCTGGGCGCCCTCAAGGGCGGCCTGCCTCCCGGGCTTCCTCCGGCCCAATAAAGGTCACCTTCGACTTTAAAGCGGGCTTGGAACCGCGTAGAATCCGCGCTCTTTTTTGGGGTGGCTTCCGGGTCTTACGCGTGGAAGCCTCTCCGGCTTAACCATCGAGAGCGAAACGAAACATGGTGACCATTCGCCTGACGAGGCGCGGCGCGCGAAATCAGCCCTTCTATCACGTCGTCGTGACCGACAGCCGCAAGCGCCAGGGCGGACCCAGCCTCGAGCATGTGGGGTTCTTCAATCCCATCGCGCACCGCGGCGAGACGAAGCTGAAGCTCGACCTGCCGCGCATCGACTACTGGGTGGGCAAGGGCGCGCAGCCGTCGGAGCGGGTGCGCTCGCTCGTGGACACGTATCGGAAGCAGGCGACCGCCTAGGAATCCTCTGGCGCCGCCCCAAGGTGTGAGCCAGGACCGCTGGTTGGAGCTCGGCCGCGTCGGCGCTCCCTTCGGCCTCGCGGGCTGGATGCATGTGTCGTCCTTTACGGAGCCGCCGGAGGCGCTGCTCGAGTATCGCGAGTGGGCCCTGCGTCCGGAGGGGGGAGAGCGCAAGGGCTACCGCCTGATCGAGGGGCACCTGCAGGGTGACCGGCTGGTCGCCCGGCTGGAGGGCGTCGCCGGCCGCGAGGGCGCGGCGCTGCTCACCGGTGCCTGGGTCGAGGTCGAGCGTGCGGCCCTGCCGCCGACGGGTGATCGCGAGTACTACCGCGCGGACCTGATCGGCCTCGAGGTCGAGAACCTCGAGGGCGTCGCGCTGGGCCGGGTCGCGTACTTCATCGACGCCCCGGCTGGCGCGGTGATGGTGGTGGAGGATCGCAGCAGTGCGGCGGCCGAGATGCCCGCGGCGACTCGCCGGGAGCACTGGGTTTTGGCGGCTCCGGCGCACTTGCGGCGGGTGGATCTGACGGCCGGCCGAATCCTGGTGGATTGGCCGGCGGAGCTCGAATAAGGCGGCTCCATGAAGATCGAGGTCGTGACGCTCTTTCCGGAGATGATCGCCGGGGCGCTGCGTTATGGAATCGTGAGCCGCGCGCTGGAGCGCGGGCTACTGGCGGTCGGGACGGAGGATCCGCGGGCGCACACGAGCGATGTGCATCGTACCGTGGACGACCGGCCCTACGGCGGCGGTCCCGGCATGGTGCTGAAGCCCGAGCCGATGCTCGCGGCGATTCGCGCGGCGCAGGCGCGGCTGCCCGAGGGATGTCCCCGGGTGTGCCTGTCGGCGCAGGGCGAGCCCTTCAGCCAGGCCATGGCGCGGGAGCTCTCGGGTCTGCCGGGACTGCTGCTGGTCGCCGGGCGGTACGAGGGCCTGGACGAGCGAGTGGTGGAGCTCGGCATCGATCGGGAGATCTCGGTCGGCGACTACGTGCTCTCGGGCGGGGAGTTGCCGGCGCTGACGGTGATCGACGCCGTGGCGAGGCTCCTGCCCGGGGCGCTCGGCGACGAGCGCTCGAGCGGGGAGGATTCCTTCACCGCGGGGCTGCTCGACTGGCCGCACTACACGCGGCCGGAAGTATTCGCAGGGCTGGCGGTGCCGGCGGTGCTATTGTCGGGCAATCACGCCGACATCGGCCGCTGGCGGTTGGCCCAGGCCGTGGTGCGTACCTGGCTGCGGCGGCCGGATCTGATCGCTCGCCACGGGGTCACGCCCGAGGCGCAGCGGCTGTTGAGTGAATTTCTCGCCGCAGGGGCGGCGCGAGACGAAAGATCGAGGATGAGCAAATGAGCAAGATCGTCCAACAACTCGAGAAAGAGCGCATGACCCGCGAGGTGCCGGATTTCAAGCCGGGCGACACCGTGGTCGTGCAGGTGAAGGTCGTCGAAGGCGACCGCGAGCGCATCCAGGCCTATGAGGGCGTGGTGATCGCCCGCAGCAACCGCGGCCTCAATTCCTCCTTCACGGTGCGCAAGATGTCCCACGGCGAGGGTGTGGAGCGCGTGTTCCAGACCTACAGCCCGGCGATCAGCGACATCACCGTCAAGCGCCGCGGCAACGTCCGGCGCGCCAAGCTCTACTATCTGCGCGACCTGTCGGGCAAGGCGGCGAGGATCGAAGAGAAGATCTGACGCCGCGCAACGCGTGCCATGAGCACTCGGACGGTCCTGGGCGGGATCTGGCGCGGCCTCGACGGGCTGCGCAAGGTCCTGCATCTCGTCCTGCTCATCGTCATCTTCGGCTCGATCGTCTGGGCGGTGAGCTCGTCGATGCCGGGTGTGCCGGAGCGCGCTGCGCTGGTCGTCCAGCCGCAGGGACGCCTGGTCGAGCAGCTGAGCGGTGACCCGGTCCAGCGCGCGATCCAGAACGCCCAGGGAGAGGAGCGGCAGGAGGCGCCGCTCTGGGACCTCGTCCATGCCATTCGCGCCGCCGCTGCTGACAGCCGCATCCGCGTGCTGGTGCTGCGGCTCGACAGGATGGAGGGCGCCGGCCAGCCGGAGCTCGAGGAGCTCGCGGCCGCCATCCGCGCCTTCCGCGCGAGCGGCAAGCCCGTCGTCGCTTACGGCATGGCGTACGACCAGGACCAGTACTACCTCGCGGCTCAGGCGGGCAAGGTCTATCTCGATCCGACCGGCTACGTGATGATCGAGGGCTACAGCCGCTACCCGCTCTACTTCAAGGACCTGCTGCAGAAGATCGGCGTCGACATCAACGTGTTCCGCGTCGGGACGTACAAGAGCGCGGTCGAGATCTTCACGCGCGACAGCATGTCGACGGCCGACAAGCAGCAGAGCCAGGCCTATCTCGGGGTCCTCTGGTCGAGCTACCAGAAGGCGCTGACGGATGCGCGCAAGCTCCCGGCCGGCAGCATCGAGAGTTATGTCGATTCCCTGTCGAAGACGGTGAGCGCGGCGAATGGGGATGCGGCGAAGGTGGCCCTGCAGGCGGGGCTCGTCACCGGGCTCGCCGACAAGCTGCAGGTGGAGCGATATCTGATCGCCCTGGTCGGCAAGGACGAGTCCACCGGCTCCTTCAATCAGATTTCCGCGGAGGACTACGCGCGCATCACGCATGCGCAGGCGAAGCTCCCCGACGGTGATGGCAAGGCGCGCATCGGCGTCATCGTCGCCTCCGGAGACATCCTGGACGGCCGACAGCCTCCCGGCAGCATCGGCGGCGATTCGCTGTCGAGTCTGATCCGCCAGGTGCAGAGGGACAAGGACATCAAGGCCGTCGTGCTGCGGGTGGATAGTCCCGGCGGCAGCGTCGCCGCCTCCGAGGAGATCTACCGCCAGCTCGAGGCGCTGCGCGCGGCAGGCAAGCCGCTCGTGGTGTCCATGGGAGAGTACGCCGCCTCGGGCGGTTACTACATCTCGGCGCCGGCCAACCAGATCTGGGCGAGCCCGGGGACTCTCACGGGGTCCATCGGCATCTTCGCCGTCATTCCGACCATCGACCAGACGCTGGGCAAGATCGGTGTCAGCGTCGACGGTGTCGGCACGACGCCGCTTGCCGGTGCGCTCAGCTATGTCCGGCCGCTCAGCGGCGAAGTCAGCCAGCTCATCCAGTCGCAGATCGACAGGGGCTACCAGCAGTTCGTCGACCGCGTGGCGAGCGGCCGCCGCGAGACTCCGCAGCAGATCGATGCCATCGGACAGGGACACGTCTGGGCCGGCGCGGATGCGCGCCGGATCGGCCTGGTCGATCACCTGGGGACGTTGGAGGATGCGGTGAAGGCGGCGGCGCAGCTCGCGAAGGTGACGAGCTACCAGGTCGAGTTCGTCCAGCCGCACCTGTCGTGGGCCGAGGAGCTGTTCCAGCAGTCCGAGGCGAAAGCCGCGGCAGGCGCCGTCACGGTCTTGCACGCGAACGCGCCGTCGCTGGGGTTGGCCGAGGTCTCGGAGCGCCTCGGCCCGGTGGAGCGCGACCTGAGCCTGCTCACGCGCTTCAGCGTGCCGGGCCAGCTCTACTCGTATTGCTTCTGCTCGGCAACAGCGAGTCAGTAGGTTACAGACTCTTCCAGTCGAGGATGACCTTGCCCGACTTACCGGAGCCCATGATGGTGAAGGCCTGGGCAAACTCCCGCACCGGCAGGTGATGGGTGATGATCGGGTCGAGCTTCAGGCCGCTCTGCAGCAGGCTCGCCATTTTGTACCAGGTCTCGAACATCTCCCGGCCGTAGATGCCCTTCAGCGTCAGGCCCTTGAAGATCACCTGATTCCAGTCGATGGCCGTTTCGTCCGGTGGAATGCCGAGGATGGCAACCGACCCGCCGTGGTGCATGGTGCGCAGCATGTCGCGGAAGGCCGCGGCATTGCCCGACATCTCCAGCCCGACGTCGAATCCCTCCTGCATGCCGAGGTCCTTCATCGTCTGATCGAGCGACTCGCGTTGCACGTTGATGGCGCGGCTGGCGCCCATCTTTTTCGCGAGGTCCAGCCGGTAGTCGTTCACGTCCGTGATCACGACGTGGCGCGCGCCCACGAAACGCGCGATCGCGACGGCCATGATGCCGATGGGGCCGGCGCCGGTGATCAGCACGTCCTCGCCCACCATGTTGAAGGCAAGGGCGGTGTGCGTCGCGTTGCCGAAGGGATCCAGGATCGAGGCGACATCGTCGGTGATCGAATCCGGCAGCTTGAAGGCGTTCTCGGCCGGAATGGCTAGGTACTGCGCGAAGGCGCCCGGGCGGTTCACGCCCACACCCACCGTGTTGCGGCACAGGTGGCGGCGTCCGGCGCGGCAGTTACGGCAGTAGCCGCAGGTGATGTGGCCTTCGCCCGAGACGCGATCGCCGACCTTGAAGCCGCGGACCTCGGAGCCCATGTCCACGATGCGCCCGGAGTACTCGTGACCGACCGCCATCGGCACCGGGATGGTCTTGCGCGCCCAGGCGTCCCAATTGTAGATGTGCATGTCGGTACCGCAGATCGCCGTCCTGCCGATCTCGATCAACACATCGTTGTGGCCGACCTTGGGCTCCGGCACGTCGTCCAGCCAGATCCCCGGAGCGGCTTCTTTCTTGACCAGCGCTTTCATTTGATGACCCCCAGCTCACGGCCCACGGCCGCAAACGCCTCGATGGCCTCGTCGAGCTGCTCGCGGGTGAGCGCCGCCGACATCTGGGTGCGGATGCGCGCCTGGCCCTTCGGCACCACGGGATAGGAGAAGCCGATCACGTACACACCGCGCTCGAGCAGGCGGTCCGCCATGCGTCCCGCGAGGGCGGCATCGCCCAGCATCACCGGGATGATGGGATGCTCGCCGGGCTTGAGATCGAAGCCGAGCTGCGTGAGGCCGGCGCGGAAATAGCGGGCGTTCTCGTGCAGCCGGGTGCGCAGCTCCGGCGAGTGCTCGAGCAGATCGATGACTCGCAGCCCCACGGCGGCGACCACCGGCGGGATGCTGTTGGAGAAGAGATAGGGCCGCGAGCGCTGCCGCAGCCACTCGACGACTTCCTTGCGGGAGGCGATATAGCCGCCGCTGGCGCCGCCCAGCGCCTTGCCGAGCGTCCCGGTCAGGATGTCGATGCGGGAGGCGACGCCGCAGTGCTCCGGCGTGCCGCGGCCTCCAGGGCCCATGAACCCCGTTGCGTGCGAGTCATCGACCATCACCAGGGCGTCGTAGCGGTCCGCCAGATCGCAGATTGCCGGCAGGTTGGCGACGCTGCCGTCCATCGAGAAGACGCCGTCGGTGGCGATCAGCCGGGTGCGCGCGCCGCTCGCCTGCTTCAGGCACCTCTCGAGATCCGCACAATCGCTGTTGGCGTAGCGGTGACGCTGCGCCTTGCAGAGGCGGATGCCGTCGATGATGCTGGCGTGATTGAGCGCATCGGAGATGATCGCGTCCCGCTCATCGAGCAGCGTCTCGAAGAGACCGCCGTTCGCATCGAAGCACGAGGAGTAGAGAATGGCGTCCTCGGTGCCGAGGAAGCGGCTCAGCGCCTCCTCGAGCTGC
>JASHVV010000195.1 GCA_030044385.1 Gammaproteobacteria bacterium | reverse complement strand
TCACCGTGAGGAGCGCCAGGCCCGGTACCACCCATCCCACGGCGCTCTTGGCCATGAAGCCGACTGTCGCGCCGGCGTGCATCAGGAGATAGCCGTAGAGTTTCCGCCGGCCTGGCGGCGCCGTGTAGCCGAGATAGGCGCCGAGGAGCGAGACGGCGCAGCCGGCGAGGAGACAGGCATCGGGGGCGAGCCACATCTGCACCCGGAATGCGGTGAGTGCCGAGGCCGCCACCAGAGCGGCAATGATTGCCGCGGCGGTGCCGTCCATCGCCGCTCCGAGAGCGCCGATCGCGACCGCGGTGATTGCCGCATAGACGAGGTTGGGTACGCGTGCCGCGCGGACGCTCGCGCCGAAGAGCCGCATGGCTCCGGCCGACATCCAGTACGACAGCGGCGGCTTCTCGAGGAAGGGCTGATCGGCGAGTTGCGGCAGTACCCAGTGGCTCTGCACGCTCATGCGCCACGCGATATCGGCCTCGCGCGGCTCGTCCGGCGTCCAAGCGCCGCGGTCGAGCGTGCCGATGAGCCACATCGGCGCGAGAGCGAGCAGGACGAAAAGGATCCAGCGGCGGGCGCCGGTCCCGGCGGGCGAGCGCATGGCCGTCGATTATGCGCCGCCGGCCGGTTCCGGGCGGACGGGGCCGCGGCGTACCAGCCACGCTTGCAGTCGTTCGGCTCCGCCGTTGCCAACACGCAGCCCGAGCCGCGTCCGCCGCCACAGAATGTCTTCCGCAGTCTGCGCCAGCTCCACGCCGCAGAGGTACTCCGCTTCCCGCTCGTAGAGCTGTGGCAGCAGTTCCTCGCCTAGATCCGCCAGGGACTTGGCGCCGCGCAGGATGTGGGCGACGCGGGTGCCATACGCGTGGGCATACCGGTACCTCAGCGCGGCGGGAAGCCACGGATGAGTGCGCTCCAGGCTGCGTAGGAATCCGGCGTATGCCCCGCGCGGCAGGTCGCCTCCCGGCAGCAATGCCCGGGCAGTCCAGGCGCGAGCCGGCGAGCCGAGCTCGCGCGCCAGCATGTCGACGGCGCTTTCGGCCAGCTTGCGATAGGTCGTGATCTTTCCGCCGAAGACGCTGAGCAGCGGCGCCGGATGCCGGTCGAGCTCGAGAGTGTAGTCGCGCGTAACGCTCGCCGGATTGGCCGCCGCGTCATCCAACAGCGGCCGGACGCCGCTGTAGCTCCACACCACCTGCTCGGGGAGCACGGACTTCTCGAAGTAGCGGCTGACCGCCGCGCACAGATAGCTGATTTCCTCGGCAGTGATGCGCACCGCTGCCGGGTCGCCCGAGTACTCGACATCCGTCGTGCCGATGAGTGTGAAATCGCGCTCATATGGAATCGCGAACACGATCCGCCGGTCCTCGTTCTGGAAGAGGTAGGCGAAGCGGTGATCGTAGAGCCGCGGCACCACGATGTGGCTGCCCTTGACCAGCCGGACCGAGTGGCAGACGCTCACCGGCGAGAGCTCGCGCGCGAATCGACTGACCCAGGGTCCGGTGGCATTGACGGCCGCTCTCGCCATGACCACCCGCTCTCCCGACGGCGTCGCGATTGTGGCAACCCAATGTCCCCGCTCAACTTCCAACTTCTCACACCGGGATCGCGTAAGGATGACACCGCCCCGTTCTCGGGCATCCAATGCGTTCAGCACGACGAGGCGCGCGTCGTCCGTCCACCCGTCAGAGTAGACGAACCCTCGCACATATCGAGGCTTGAGCGCCGTGCCTGCCGCATGACGGCGCAAGTCGATGCGCGCGGAGCCCGCGAGGCGCCGCCGGCGGGCCAGATGATCGTAGAGAAACAGTCCGGCGCCGATCATCCATGCCGGCCGCAGGTGCGCGTCATGCGGCAGGACGAAACGCAGCGGCCGCATGAGATGCGGCGCCGAGCCCAGCAGGATCTCGCGCTCAATGAGCGCCTTGCGGACGAGCGAGAGCTGCAGGTGCTCGAGATATCGCAGCCCGCCGTGGATCAGCTTCGTGCTCGCGGAGGAGGTGTGGGCGGCGAGGTCGTGCTGTTCGCAGAGCAGGACCGAAAGACCGCGTCCGGCGGCATCGCGCGCAATGCCGGCACCGTTGATGCCGCCGCCGACGACCAGGAGATCGTATGTGCCAAAATAGCGCATGGACCGATCATATCGAGATTCGCGTTACGTGGAGGTGTGTCTCAAGGACATACGCCTCGAGCGCGACGGCCGGCGGGTGCTCGATGGGGTCAGCTGGGTCATCCGCCCCGGCGAGAGGTGGGTGTTGGCCGGTGCGAACGGCGCCGGCAAGACCCAGTTGCTGAAGATCATCGCCGGTTCCGTCTGGCCGACGCCGACCGGCCGGGAAGCGCGCCACTACCGCTGGAAAGGAGAGTCGTGGCGTACCCCGCAAGAGGTCCAGGATGAGATTGGGTACGTCGGGCCGGAGCGTCAGGACAAATACACCCGCTACGGCTGGAACCACACGGTCGAGCAGGTCGTGGCGACCGGGGTTCATCGCACCGACATTCCCCTCCATGCGCCGACCGAGGCGGACCGCAAGCACGTGGCCGCGGCTCTCCGGCGGCTGCGCATCGAGCCACTGGCGCGACGGCGTTTCCTCACTCTCTCCTACGGAGAGCGGCGGCTCGCCCTGCTCGCGCGCGCGCTCGTCTCCAAGCCCGGGATGCTGCTGCTCGACGAGCTGTTGAACGGATTGGATGAAGCCAACCACCAGCGTGCGCTGCGCTGGCTGGAGCGCACCGCCCGTGCCCGCCTTCCCT
This sequence comes from Gammaproteobacteria bacterium, assembly GCA_030044385.1. Lineage (GTDB taxonomy): Bacteria > Pseudomonadota > Gammaproteobacteria > Steroidobacterales > Steroidobacteraceae > 13-2-20CM-66-19. The sequence goes on along the minus strand of JASHVV010000195.1, from coordinate 4,802 downwards.
GGGTGTTGTCGACCCATCGCATCGAGGACGTGCCGGCGAGCGCTACCCATGCTCTGGTGCTGGAGCAGGGTCGCGTCGTGTATCGAGGCTCCATCAGGCGCGCGCCGTTGGCTCGCTGGCTGGAGCGGCAGACGGAAACCTCCACCGGTGGACGGCCATCCGCTGGCGGACGCCGGTCTTCCGACCGGCCGCTGGTACGGCTGACCAACGCTCACGTCCACCTCGACGATCACATCGCGCTGAAGGACGTGTCACTCGCCATCCACGCGGGCGACTGCTGGGTGGTGCATGGACATAACGGCTCCGGGAAGACCACGCTGCTGCGCACCCTGTACGGCGACCATGGTGTGGCCGTCGGGGGCCGCATCGAGCGCATTGGAGTTGAGCCCGGCGTGCCGCTGCAGGTGTTCAAGGAGCGCGTGGGTCTCGTCGCGGCGCATCTGCAGGCGGATCATCCTCAGGACCTCACCGCCAGCATGGTCGTGCAGTCGGGTCGTCACGCGAGCATCGGCCTCAATGATGCGCCCACCGCTGCGGACCGGGCGGCTGCCCGGCGCGCGCTGCGGACATTCGGCCTGAGCGCGCTCGCGGCCCGTCCGTTGCGGGAGTTGTCTTACGGTCAGATGCGCCGCGTGCTCTTCGCGCGCGCCTGGGTGCGAAATCCCGCGCTGCTGCTGCTCGATGAGCCGTTCTCCGGCGTGGATGAGCCCACGCGGCGCGATCTGGCGGAGCGCATCGAGGCGCGCGTCGCGGGCGGTACCGCCGTCGTCATGACGACGCATCGCCGCGCGGAATGGCCGCCCTGCGCCAGCCACGAGCTGGAGCTCGCGCGCGGGCAGGTACGCTACGCGGGTCCGATCAGAGACAGATCTCGGTCTCGAACACGGAGACCGCCTGCCCGACGATCCACACGCCGGCGACACTCCCTGACGTGAGGTCCAGCTCCACCTCCACCCGTCCCGGGCGGTGGAGGTAATGGCCCTGCACGCCCCGGAACGAGGCGCGCCGCAGGTCGTGTGTCAGAAAGCCGTAGTGCGCCAGGTAGACCCCGAGCAGGCCGTGGGCGTTGCCGCTCACCGGGTCCTCGCCGATGCCGAGGGCCGGGCAGAACATGCGCGACTCGGTGAGGTGGTCCTCGTTGTCGGGTGTCAGGGCGAAGACGAAGTAGCCGGCCGCGCCGATCTGCGCCGACAGGGTCGTCAGGCGGGTCATGTCGGGCTTCAGGTGCCGCAGCGGCTCCGTGCCGCGCACGCCGATGAGCAGGCGAGTGCTGCTCGAGCCGGCGATGCGCAGCGGGCAGCGGGTGTCGAGGTCGTCCGTCGCGAGCGCCAGCGCATCCAGGACCGCCAGCCGCTCGCGATCGTTGAGCTCCCTTCCGAGGGGCGGCGTGCTCTGGCGCACTGCGATCTTGCGGTCCTCGCCGCTGCCGCGAATCTCGACGTCGACGATTCCCGCCTTCGACTTCTGGCGCAGCCGCCGGGGCGCGTCTGGCCCGCGGGAGAGCACGTAATGCGCGGCGACCGTCGCATGGCCGACGAAGCCGGCTTCGGTCCGCGGAGTGAAGAACCGCGCCCGCAGATCGTGGCCCTCACCCTCCGGCGCGAGAATGAACGCGGTGTCGGCGTTGTTGAGCTCCCGCGCGATGGCAAGCATCTGCGCATCCGTCAACCCGTCCGCGTTCAGCACCACGCCCGCGGGGTTCCCGGTGAAGCGCTCCGCGGTGAACGCATCCACCTGATGCACTTGGATTTTATGAGTCATTGGTCCCGTTCCCCGTCCATGGGCGGACGGCCGGCGGCCGCCATTCTAGCCCATGAATTACAATGCTCCCATGGACATCGGCGTCGAGATCAGCCTGTACCCGCTCGCGGACCGGTTCGCTCCGGAGATCCACGACTTCATCGCCAGGCTGGCGGCGGCGGCGGATCTGAAGGTGGTGAGCACCAGCCTCAGCACCCAGGTCTTCGGGGACTACGAGCGGGTCTTCGAGATGCTTCGCCGCGAGCTGCGCGCTGCCCTCGAGAGCCGGGGAAGCCAGGGGGGCAAGGCGGCGCTGGTCCTGAAGGTGCTGGGTCCCCTCTGATAAAATGAACAGCTTGGTCTTGGCGTCCGCCGGGGCCCGATATTGCGAACCGAGGTAGTGAATGACGTTGCTGCGTGTGATCGATCGCGACGGTCAGGAGCATGAGGTCGAGGCGAAGACCGGTCTCAAGGTGATGGAGACCTTGCGGGAGCTCGACTACGGGGTCGCGGCGATCTGCGGCGGCATGTGCTCGTGCGCCACCTGCCACGTTTACGTCGATCCCGAGTGGCAGGCGCGCCTGCCGGCGCCGATGTCGGACGAGCGGGAGCTGCTGGGGGAGCTCGCGCATACCCAGGACAACTCGCGACTGTCCTGTCAGATCGAATTCACTCCCGAGCTCGCCGGGCTGCGCGTCACCATCGCCCCGGACGAGTAGGGCGGGAGCCTCCCATTAGCAACCTTTGGCTGATCATCATTGTCGGCGTGGTCGGCGTGTTCGTCGTGGCACGTCTCTATTTCACGTTACGCAAGATGCGCCCCGCGCACGAGGAGAGCTGGGACGAGAAGATGGTCGAGCGTCTTCGCTCCCAGGGGTACGCCCCCTTCAACCAGTACCCGATCGACTTCTTCCTCGCCCTGCCGGACGAGGCGACCTGCAATACGGTGCGCGCGCGCCTGGAGCCGGACGGCTTCAGCATCGATATCCGGCCGATCGAGGACGAGAGCACCCTGCCGATGAGCCTGCACGCGACCAAGTCCATGCGCCTGATCCTGGCCGACATGGTGGAGCACAGCCAGCGGTTCAGCGCGCTGGCCGCCGAGTTCCATGGCCGCTACGACGGCTGGGCGGCGTAGCGCCTACTTTTTGCGCTCCGTCTGGCGCTTGACCGCTTCGGCGGCGGCGGCGACGGCGGCGGGGTCGCCGAGGTAGCGGCTCGCGAGCGGCTGCAGCTGCGGATCGAGCTCGTAGAGGCGCGGGATGCCCGTCGGGATGTTGAGCTCGACGATGTCGCTTTCCGACACGTCGTCCAGCATCTTCACCATGGCGCGCAGGCTGTTGCCGTGCGCCGCCACCAGCACGTTGCGGCCGCGGCGCAGCTCCGGGGCGATGCGGCTGTGCCAGAAGGGCAGCACGCGCGCGAGCGTGTCCTTGAGCGATTCGGCGGCCGGCAGCTCCGCGGCCGGCACCTCGGCGTAGCGCGGATCGAACCGCGGATGGCGCTCGTCATCGGCGGCCAGCGGCGGCGGCGGGATGTCGTAGCTGCGGCGCCAGATCTTCACCTGCGCCTCGCCGTGACGCTCCACGGTCTGCGCCTTGTCGAGGCCCTGCAGGGCGCCGTAGTGACGCTCGTTCAGGCGCCAGGAGCGCTCGACCGGAATCCACATCCGGTCCATCTCGTCGAGAATGATCCACAGCGTGCGGATCGCGCGCTTCAACACCGAGGTGAATGCGACATCGGGGATGAGCTTCTCCTCGAGCAGTTGCCGCGCGGCGCGCGTGGCCTCCTCGCGGCCCTGCTCGGCGAGGTCGATGTCCGTCCAACCCGTGAAGAGATTCTCCAGGTTCCAGAGGCTCTGTCCGTGGCGGACCAGTATCAGTTTTCCGGTGTTGCTCATGAAGGTTTGATTCCGTTGGTTATTCCGCAAGCTTGCGCAATGACTCGACGCCTACGGTCAGCGTCGCGAAGTCGGCGGCACCGGCCGCCCGCATGTCCGCGAGTGTGCGCTGCCAGTGTGCCAGCTCCTTGCCTGCCGATTCCTGCCACGCGGCCACGCGCTCCTCGGCGCTGCCGCCGCGGCCGCGGCTCAACACACGCTCGGCGAGCGCGCGGTGCAGGCGCAGGGCCGCATCGCGCAGTCCCGTGCGCGCCGTGGCCTGCCACGGTCCCTCGACGGGCAGCCGGTCGATCTGCTGCCGGAGCCAATCGAGTCCCGTGCGGGCGCCGGTCTCGAAGTAGACGCGCGCGGCATCGGCCACGGCGATCCGCTGCGCGCCGGCGAGCTCGACGATATCGAGCGATGCATTGTGCGCCTCGAGACTCGCCACGCGCGTGGCGAGCTCCGGCGGCAGGCCGGCCTCGACGTGCTGCGCGCGCACCTGCTCGAACTGCTCGCGCCAGGAGCCGCAGAGCACCTGGCCGATGCAGGATTGCAGCTCGTGCACGCCGGCGCGGAACTCCGCCACCGCGGTGTCGACCTTGAGCGCGTGGCGGCGGGCGAGCAGCCAGTAGGTGGCATGACGCAACAGCCGGCTGGTCTCGAATGCCGCGGTGTACTGCACTTTGGCGGGCACGCGGTTGTCGAGCGCCTCGATCCGCTCCCACACCGTGCGCATCTCGAAGATCTCCCGTGCCGCCGTGTAGGCGCGCGCGACCTGCGCGGGGTCGGCGCCCGTGTCCTCCTGGGCGCGCGGCACGAAGGTCGGGCCCATCCGGTTGACCAGGCTGTTGGTGGTCGCGGTCGCGATGATCTCGCGGCGCAGCCGGTGGCGGGAGATGGCGCGGGCGAAGCGCCGGCGCACCGGGCCCGGGAAGTAGCGCTCGAGCTCCGAGGAGAGGTAGGGGTCCTCCGGCACGTCGGAGTCGAGGAGGTGGTTGTTGAGCCAGATCTTGCTGTAGGCGAGCAGGATGGCGAGCTCGGGGCGAGTGAGGCCGGCGCCCGCCTTGCGGCGCTCCGCAAGCTCGTCGTCGGTCGGCAGGAACTCGAGCGCGCGGTTGAGCTCGCCGGAGCGCTCGAGCGAGCGGATCAGGTGCTGGAACTCCGACAGCCGCGCGCGCGC
>JASHVV010000194.1 GCA_030044385.1 Gammaproteobacteria bacterium | reverse complement strand
GATGGCCAGGAGGGCGAATGCGCCGCTGCGATAGGCAATGGGCGCCGGCAGGTGGTATGCGATCGCCGCGCCGATTGCCGAGATGCCCGTCAACGAAACGACGAGCAGCGCCGTCCGGTATCGCAGCCCCATGAAGTAGAAGGGACCGATGAGCAGCAGCGGGATCAGCATCACGACATCGAGCTCGCCGTGCGCGGCCACCCGCACGAGCTGCGCGGCGACGATACTGTTTCGCAGCGGAATCAGAACCTGCGCCCAGGGCAGGTAGAGCCGCTCGTAGCTGCGGCTCCAGGCGAGCCAGACGAGGACGAGCGAGGCAGTCAGCACGCCGAAGAACACCGGGCGGGATACCTGGCCGGCCGCGCCGCCGGCCAGATCTTCCAGGATGCGCAGCGCAGCGAGGAGCACCGCGAGCGTGCAGGAGAGCCGCACCAGGGTCCGGTTGTCGCGCAGAAAGGCGCGCAGGTACTCGTCCTCCATGGCCCGCGCAAAGCGCGCAGCCACGCGCGGCCGGCGCAGCTCCGCTGCGTAGGGCGAATCGTCCAGGCCCTCGAGGCTCGGAGGCGAACTCGTCATGCCGGGACGATATGCCCGTTCGGGCTCCCCCGGTGTGACCGGCCGCAAGGTATCGGCCGGCCCATCAAAGGCTTATGCCGCTTTTACGGCTCAGGGCTTGAGCTGCCCGCGGATTTCCCCGCCCGGATGTGCCTGGCTGTGCACGTTCACGTAGAGGTCTCCCGCCTGGAAGGCCTTGTACTGGTCCGGGGTGAGCTTCGAGCCGGCGGGTACCACCCAGGTCCCACGCGGTCCTGCCGCCAGGGCGATGATCGGCGGGCCGTCCTCTCCGGCTGCCGCCTCGTGAATGTGCGCCATGGTGCCCTTGATCCCGCGGGTCCTGACCTTGCCGCTGACCGTGCCATCGGCGGCAATCGAGATCACACCTTCGCCGCGGGCCGCGGTCTTCACCGCCGGCACCTCCTGGCTGCCCTTCAGCCGCACGTGAACCGTCGCCGCGCCCGCCAGGCCGACGCCGGCTGCGAGCAGTACCGCTGCCGCGATGGTGGTGGCTCGCCTGAGAGTGGATGCCATGATGCCGCCTCCTGTTGGTGATTCTCGCCGGCAAACATATCACTCCCGCCGTGTGAGAGCCACGACCGCCGGCATCGCGAGCAGCACGAGCGGTAGCTGCACCAGGGCGCCGGCGATGATCGCGATGGCCAGCGGTTGCAGCATCTGGTCGCCCGAGCCGCTGATCGCGGCGCCGAGCGGCACCAGGGCGAGGATCATGGCGAGCGTGCTCATGGTGATCGGCCGCAGCCGGTTGCGCGCCGCCTCGTAGAGTGCCTGCCGCGGCGGCAGGGTCTTCTCGAGCTCCTGGTATTCGGACACGAGGAAGATCGCCATCTCCGTGGAGATGCCGACGATCATCACCATGCCCATCATGGCCGTGATGTTGAGCTCGACACCCGTGACCCACAGCCCGAGAAACACCGCTCCCGTCGAGATGAGCGAGCTCGTGAGGATGATGACCGGCAGCCAGAAGCGCTCGTACAGGTAAAGCAGCAGGATGAGCTCCGCGACGAGCGCCGCGGCGAACACGCGGATCATGCCGCGCACCGCCTGCTGCTGCTGCTCGTACTGGCCGCCGAGCGCGTAGTAGACGCCCGGCGGCAGCATTCCCGGGCGGTCGAGCGCTTTCCTCACATCCGCGATCGTCGAGCCGAGGTCGCGTGAGCCGCTGATCTGCGCGGTCACCGGCACGACCTGCGCCAGGTTGTCGCGCGTGAGCTCGGGCTGGCCGGCCACAAACCTCACACTCGCAACCGTGGCGAGCCGCAGGATCCGGCCGCTCGCGGAGCGGAGGGGCAGATTGCCGAGGTCGTCGCGGCGGATCCGGCTCCCCGGCGGATCGAGCCGGAGCCTCACCCCCACATCCTGCACCGTGCCCAGGTACTGCGTCGCGACGGCGCCGTGAAGATAACTGTCGACCTGGCTCGCAACCTCGGACACCGTCAACCCCTCCATCGCCGCTGCAGCGGAATTCACATGGATCTCGAGCGCGTCGCCGGCCGGCACCACGCCATCGTTCACCGACGAAGGCTCGATGCCCGACACCTTCGAGATCGCATCCGCAACCTTGTCCGCGACGGCTGCGAGCACGGCGGGATCCCTGGCGCTCAGCGACACGACCACCGGCTCCGGCCGGCCGACCATGTCGCCGATCATGTCGCTCATCAACTGATGGAGATCGATGTTGATCCCCGGAACCTGCGACGACACCTCGTCGTTGATCTCGTCCATCACCTTCCAGATGCTCGGGCGCTGCGACGGATCGATCAGGCGAACGAAGAAATCCCCCTGGTACGCCTCGCTGAGGTCGCCGCCGAGGCCCGCGCCGGTGCGCCGCGAGAACGTGTAGACGTCGCGATCCCGCGCGAGGATCCCTTCCACCTGCCCGAGCTCCCGGTTGGTCTCGGCGAGCGAGGTGCCGGGCGCGGTGTAGTAATCCAGCACGAAGCCGCCCTCGTCCATCCTCGGCAGGAATCCGCTGCCGACCCGGCCGTAGGCGACGACGCCGAGCACGAGCAGCGCCGCGAGGCCCGGGACGAGCAGCAGCGGCCGGTCGAAGAGCCTGCGGAGCAGCCGGCCGTGCGTGCGTCTCAGCCAGCCCTCCTTGCCGTGCGCGGGGTCCTCGAACCGGCTGAAATCGATGAGGCCGCGGGCGAGCAGCGGCACCGCGAGCGCCGTGAGGATGAACGAGATGATGAGCGCCGAGGCCATCGTCAGCGAGAGGAACTTGAAGAAGGCTCCGGTGATGCCCGAGAGGAAAGCGAGCGGAATGAAGATGATCGTGGTTGCGAGACTCGAGCCGAAGAGCGGGCCGAGGAACTCCCGCGCCGCGTGCAGCACCGTCGCGTGCGGACTGCGGACCCCGGGCGCCCCGGCGCGGCGGGCGATGTGCTCGATCATGACGATGACATCGTCGATGAGCAGGCCGATGGCCGCCGCTATGCCGCCCAGCGTCATGATGTTGAGAGTCATCCCGAGAACCGACAGCATCAGCACCGTGACCAGCACGGACGCCGGCACCACCATCATCGCGACCAGCGTGACCCGCCAGTCGCGCAGGAAGGCCAGCAGCACCAGCGCCGCGAACACCAGCCCGATGACGATCGCCTCCTCCAGCGCCGAGATCGAGGAGCTGACGAGCTGCGTCTGGCCGTACCACTCGTAGAGGCGGATCGAGGCCGGCTGGGTCTTCATGAACGCATCGAGCCGCTGCTGCACCTCCTGCGCGAGGGTGAGCGAGTCGGCGCTGTCCTGCTGATAGACATCGAAGGTCACAGCCGGCTTGCCGTTGTCATCGACCAGCATCCACTGCGGCACCGAGCCCATCGTGACCTGGGCGATGTCGGCCAGTCGCACGATGCCGTCGGGTCCCGTGCGCAGGGCGACGTTGCGGACGGAGTCGATGGAGGTGAAGGCGTTGTCGTCGATCGCCAGGTACAGCAGGTCGTTGTCCTCCAGCCGGCCCACCGCCTGGATGGTATTCGTCGCCGACAGTGCCTGCGAGACATCGGCGAGCGTCAGGCCGAACGCCCTGAGCTTGTCGGGATCGACCGAGACTTCGACTTCCGCGGTCTGCCCGCCGAGCACGCCGACCCGCCTCACTCCGGGAATGCCGGTGAGGAGCGGCGTGATCTGATGCTCCGCGAGCTGCCTCAGATCCGCCGGCGACTCCGAATTGGAGATGAGCGCGTAGGAGACGAACGGCATGATGACGTTCGGGCTCATCTGGATGATGTCGTAGCGCGTCCCCTGCGGCAGCGACGGCAGTTGCCGGGCGAAGGCGGCATCCACCGCCAGCAATGCCTGGCTCATGTCATGGCCCCAAGGGAAGTCGACGAAGATCTCCGCCGAGCCGCGGGTGGTGGTGGAGGTCACGTCCCGCGCCGCGGGGACGGCGCGCGCCACTCGCTCGAGAGGCTCGGTCACCTCGACCAGCATCTGCCTCGCCGGCATGGCGCCGGCGTCGACCTCGATGCGGATGCGGGGGAAGCGCGTGACCGGGAAGAGTCCGACCGGCAGGGTGATGGCCGCGAAGATTCCCGCGAGCGCCAGCGCGAAGACGACGAAGAGGAGCGAGCGCCGATGGTGCCCGACCCAGTCCGGGAAGCTCATCGATTGCCCTTGTTGACCGACTGGGCGGCCGGCGGGTCCGAGAGCCTGATCTTCATGCCGTTGTCGAGCTGATAGTTGCCCATCAACACGAGAGGCGCGCGCGCATCGAGCGCCCCGGAAATGACGTCCTCGTCACCGTGGGCGCCCAGAACGTGCACGGGCACCTTCTTCGCCGTATCGCCCATGGCCTGCACGACGTAGGACGCGCCGCTGTCGTTCACCAGGATGGCATCATGAGGCACGACGTAGCCGTGCAACTCACCGGTCGTAATGACGGCCTCGGCCATCTCGCCTGGAAGGAACTTCCCCGGCGGCAGGGCAATGTCCACCGGCACGAGCCCGGTGTCCGCTGCGGCGACGTTGCCGCGCACCATCACCCGTCCGGTCGCCGAAGCGCTCCCCCCGACGAGCGTGACGGTCGCGGAATCATTGGGACTGATCGCCGCTGCCTGGCCGGGCACCACCCCGACGGTGAGCACGAGGTGTCCGGGAGCGGCCAGATCCATGAGGGGAGCTCCCTCGGCGACAATGGCCCCCGGGGTTGCCGTCAGGGCGGTAACGATGGCGGGAAATGGCGCGCGCACGACCTCGGGTCCCGCCGCGCCCACCTTGTCGAGCGCACGCAGCTGGGCGCGCGCGTCGCTTTCCGACTTCCTGGCGTTCGCAAGGTCCTGCGCGGTCGCCAGGCGCAGCGCCACCAGCTTCCCGGTGCTCGCCACGAGCTGTTGGGCCACGGTGAGAGAGGATTGGGCCTGCTGGTAGGCAGCGGCCGATGCCGCGCTCGGCGCGAGCCGCACCAGCGGCGCGCCCGCCGGAACCTGCTCGCCCAGGCGCACGAAGATCTCACCGACGACGGCCGACTCCGGCGCCATGACGGCCTGGCGTCCCGAGTTGGCCGCACCGATGGTGCCGTAGCCGACGACCGCGCTCGGGAGGCTCCCCTCCTTGAGGCGCGTCAGGGTGACCAGCACGCTCTCGTCGGCATGCGCAACAGTCAGCGTCATTGCCGCGCTCAGCGCGAAGCAGGCTACTGCGGCAATCGATCTGCGGATCATAGCGTCCTCGAGCTTGCGGCCGTGGCGATCCGGGTCCGCGGCAACCCGAGCCCGAGATCGACGGTCAAAGTGATGCGCGCTTCCCCGAGCGAGCGCTCGAGCGCGATGGCCTCGATGCGTCGCTGCAGCGCGGTGGTCTGGAAGTCGGCGAGCGAGCGCTGATCCAGCATGTCCTGCGCGTACGCCTGTCGAGCGGATCTCGACTGCGCCTCTGCGGCCGCCGCCGCACGCTCGGCTTCCCGCGCATCGCCGGCCAGCCGTTGGATCTGGGTCACGAGTCCTTTCGCGGCGCCGACCGCCGCATCGAGCCGCGCCTGATACTGCTCGTGCAGCTGCAGCCGGGTGGCGCGTGTCTGGGCAACCTGTCCCTGATTGCGATCGAAGATCGGCAGATCGAAATTCGCCGCGGGGCCGGCGTTGCGCACGTTGCCATTGTCGTCCTCCCAGGCGCCGCCGAGCGCTAACGCGGGGAACTGGCCGAGGATGGCGCTGCGCACGCTCTCATCGGCGGAGCGGTAGCCCAGCTGCAGCGCCACGAGGTCGGGACGGCGCCTCGGCAGCTGCTCGATCAGCGATTCCAGGTTCGCGGGCAGCGGCGCCGCCTTCGGCGGCGCGATGGCGAAGCGCACGCCGGGCTGCAGCCCGAGGAGCGCGTCGAGCTGCTGCCAGCCCTGAAGCTGCGAGAGATTGAGCGACGCGGCGGTTTGCGCGGCGCTCGCCTTGGCGGCGAGAAGCGGTGCGAGCGCGATCAGGTCGAGAGCACCCGAGCGGGTCGCGGCCTGGACCTCCCGCGCCTCGCGGTCGAGGAGCTGGAGCTGGCGGTCGGCCAGCGAGACCGCGAGACCGCCCCAGTAGAGATCCAGGGCGAGGACGCGAGCCTGCTGCGCCACCTGCCACTCCTGCCAGAGGAGGTCCGCGTTGACCTGCTGGAGCTGCAGGCGCGCCGCCTTCTTCTGCGTGTGGTACATCAGGACTCCCCGCAGATCCTCCGTGAGGGAGGCCGCCCACGCCGAAGTGCCGGCCCCGCCGAGCAGCGGCTCGAAGCTCACGCTGGCCGAGGGATTCGGCAGCAACGATGCCTGCAGCAGCCCCGCGCGAGCGGCATCGAGGGTTCCCCGCTCCGCGCGCAGATCCGGATCGTTGAGTACCGCCAGCAGCCCGATGTCATCGATGGCGAGCGGCTCATCGATCGGAAGGGTCCGCGGCGCCTCGCCGGGCGCGGCCGGCAGCCGGGTCCGGAGCTGACTCACTTGCCCGGCGAGGTCCGCACGCCTCGGCAGCGGCAGATTTTGATAGAGCGCGCAGCCGCTCAGCAGTGCGGCACCAGCCACGGCCAGCGTCCACAGCCTCGGCGCACGGTGAAATCGTCGGGAATCGGCAGGCACGAATGAGGGATCCCAGAGCCGGTGCGCCCAGCATGCCGCCGGATACTGACCAAGTCCTGACAATGCCCGGTCAGCACTTCGTCAGAGTTGCGGCGATAATATGGCGCCAGGCGCACCGGGCGCGCCGGAGTCCATGCCCAATGCGGGTGCTGCTGGTCGAAGATCACCGGGCCATGCGCGAGATGATCGCGGATCATCTCGCGGAGCGCGGCTTTGCCGTCGATGCGGTGGGACGCGGCGACCATGCGCTCGCCGCGGCGGCGGTCGCCCGCATGGACGCCGTCATCCTCGACCTCGGCCTGCCCGACATGGATGGCATGAAGCTGCTGAGCTCGCTGCGAGCCTCCCATCCGGAGCTGCCAGCAATCATCCTGACCGCCCGCGACGGCGTCGATGACCGGCTCCTCGGCCTCAACTCAGGCGCCGACGACTACATCGTCAAGCCCTTCAACCTCCTGGAGCTGGAAGCGCGCCTGCGTGCCGTGCTGCGCCGGACCGGCAGCCCGCGCGGCACCCGCTACTCGCTCGGCGGCGTCACCTTCGACACCGTCACTCGGGAGGCGGCGGCTTTCGGCAAGCCGCTCGAGCTGACGCGCCGCGAGGCGGCTCTGCTCGAGGAGCTGATCCGCGTGCCGGGACAGGTCATCACCAAGGACCGGCTGGAGGATCGCCTGTACTCGCTCGAGGACGCCGGCAGCGCGAATGCGCTCGAGGCGGCCGTATCCCGCCTGCGGCGCAAGCTGGCGGCGGCTCGAGCCCCGCTGCAGATCGAGACCCAGTGGGGCATCGGCTATCGTTTGACCGCCGGCGCGGCCGAAGGCGGTCCGGTTTGAGCCACTCGCACAGCCTCCGGCTGCGCCTGCTCGCGGCGATGGTGGCGGTGTTCGTGCTCGGGCTGGTGGCCTCGCTCCTCGCCTACCGCACGGAGGTCGACAACATCACCGGCGACCTGCGCGCGACCACATTGGAGAATCAGGCTCGCGAGCTGTTGGATGCCATGCGAGTCGGCCAGGACGGCTCGCTCGAGGTGCGTCCGTCCGCCGACTGGCAAGCCGTCTACAGCAACCCCTCGCGCCGGTTCGTCTTCACCGTGTTCGATGCCGGGCACCATCCGCTCGCCTGGTCGGCCAACCTCGGCTCCGCCCTCCCCTACATCCCGGTGGACTCGCACCACCGGCTCGGTCCCGTGGAATTCATCGGCGTCGGCGCCACACGGCGGGCCGTTGTCGCAGCCCGCGGACCGCGCGGCACCACCCTCCTCGTCGGCCGCGGCGACCGGGATCGCGACGAGCTCGTCGACAGCCTCTTCCAGGAGGGCTCCGACCAGCTCACGGTCATCGTGCCGTTCGCCATCCTCGCGCTCGCGCTCGTCTGGCCGATCACCTGGTGGAGCCTGCGGCCGCTCGCCCGCGCGTCGCGCGAGGCCGCGCGGGTCGGGCCGCGACGTCCGGACCTGCGCATCTCTCCCAATGGCATGCCGCGAGAGATCCAACCCCTGGTCGAAGCGGTCAACGGCGCCCTCGATCGCCTCTCACACGCCTATGCCAGTGAGAAGCGGCTGACGGCGGATGCGGCGCATGAGCTGCGCACGCCGCTCGCGGTGCTCAACCTCCGCCTGCAGCGCGCGCG
>JASHVV010000193.1 GCA_030044385.1 Gammaproteobacteria bacterium | reverse complement strand
GGGAATCGAGCCCGTCGACCAGCGGGTCATAACGGCCGGGAACGATGTTCTGACCGACCATGACCGACAGCCAGCTGTACACGGGGAAGAGCTCCGTGTCCTCGCGCAGGATGCGGCCGTGGCTGCGGAAGAGCTCGATCTTCTCGCGCAGGCTCTCGGGGAGCGGAATGTCGCGGCAGTGCTGCCAGAACGGGCCGACGCGCTCGGTCTGGCTGTAGTGCATCAGCAGGAAGTCGCGCACGCGGCCGAACTCCGACTCCAGCGCGCGGTTATAGCGGTCGATGTCGGCGGCCGCGAAGTCACGGTCCGGGAAGAACTTGAGCAGCATGGCGATGCCGCGCTGAATCAGGTGGATCGATGTGGCCTCGAGCGGCTCGAGGAACCCCGCCGCGAGCCCCAGCGCCACCACGTTCTTACTCCAGGACACCGCGCGCCGCCCGGGACGAAAGCGCAGCGTGAGCGGCTCGCTCAGGGGGCGGCCGCCCAGATTGCCCAGCAGCAGCGCCCGCGCGGCATCATCGCCGCTGAACTCGCCGCTATAGATGTAGCCGTTGCCGTCGCGATGCTGCAGCGGAATCTGCCACTGCCAGCCCGCTTCACGGGCGGTCACGAGGGTGTACGGATTGGGCCGCGCGGAGCGCTCGCTGTGCACGATCATGGCCCGATCGCAGGGCAGCCACCGGCTCCAATCGTGGTAGCCCGCGTGCAGCGCGCCTTCGATGAGCAGACCCTGAAAGCCGCTGCAGTCGATGAAAAGATCCGCCCTGACGCTCTCGCCGCTCGCGAGCGTCAGCGAGTCGACGAATCCATCCCCATCGCGTACCGCCACGTGCCGGACATGACCCTCGGTGCGCAGCACGCCGCGCGCCTCGGCGTAGCCGCGCAGGTAGCGCGCGAATCGCCCGGCATCGAAATGCAGCGCGTAGGTCATCTTGTTGAGCGGCGTGTTGGGAGCGTGCACGGGGCGCGCGAACCGGCCGCGCAGCGCGGCCGCCGCCTGAATCGAGTACTCCTCCAGCCGCTCCGCCTTGCCTTGCAGGAGCATCTTCAGCCAGTAGGCCTGAAACGGGATGTTGCCGATCCCGGGACCGGGGGGACCGAAAGGGTGAAAGTAGAAATGACCGGCCCGAGTCCAGTCGCGATAGCCGATGCCCAGCTTGTAGGTGGCCTTGATCTCCCGGACCAGGTCGCCCTCGTCGATGCCGAGCTGGCGGATGAAGTCCACGATCGGCGGCAGGGTCGCCTCGCCCACGCCGACCGGGTCGATCTGCGCCGATTCGATCAGCCGCAGCTCCACGCCCATCCCGGCCAGCGACTTCGAGAGTCCGGCCGCGGCCATCCAGCCGGCCGTCCCCCCACCCACGATCACCAGGCTGCGGATTCTTCTGTCATTCATAGGGTTGCCCCGGGACCACAATAGCGTAATACTCGTGCCGCCGCACGCGCTCGCGGGCCGTGCCGGAAACCTGCTTGCAGAGACTTGCCGATGCGCTGAGCGCAGCGCGTCGCAGGCGCACGCCTACGACGCGTGAGGGGGCCCGCGATGCTCGAGTTGTTCATGTTCGCCGACCGGCGCAGCCCGCCGGCATTCTGGCTGGGAAGCCTATTCGTGGTCATCGGCGTGCTGCTGCACCTGCCCATGTTCATCATGGCGCGGGCGATGCACTATCAGCTGGCGGGGATGCCGATGGGAGCCGGCATGCTCTGGGGGATGGCGTTCATCGTCGGCGGCGCCGCGGCCGCCGCGTATGGGCTGCAGCCCAAGACGGCCAGCATCGAAGCCGCTGCGACGCACGAGCGGGTCGTGGCACCCGAGGATGCGCCGCTCACGTTGTGGCACTGGGCCGCCGGCGCCGCGCTCGCCCTGGCGCTGGTCGTCGACATCATGAAAGTGAGCAGCCTGGGTTTCGTGATCCCGGGCATGCGGGTCGAGTATGGGATCGGCACCGCGGAAGTGGCGCTGCTGCCCCTCTCGGCGCTGACCGGCGCCACGCTCGGGTCCTTCGTCTGGGGCGCGCTCGCAGACCTCTACGGCCGCCGCGCCACCATCCTGCTCGCCGCCGTGATGTTCATCGGCACCTCCATTTGCGGGGCCATGCCCTCATTCAACTGGAACCTGTTCATGTGCTTCCTCATGGGCGCGTCCGCGGGCGGGCTGCTGCCGGTGGCGTACGCGTTGCTCGCCGAGATCATGCCGACGCGACACCGGGGCTGGAGTCTCATCGTGGTGGGCAGCGCCGGCGCTCTCGGCGGGTATCTCGCCGCCTCGGGGTTCTCGGCGCTGCTGCAGCCGGAGTTCGGCTGGCGCATCATGTGGTTCCTCAACCTGCCCTCCGGTCTGATCCTGATCGCGGTGAGCCCGCTGATTCCGGAATCGGCCCGCTTCCTCGTGCACATCGGCCGGCCGGAGGAAGCACGCGCGACGCTGGCACGCTTCGGGTCCATCATCGTCAGCGAGACCGAGGACTGGGACGAGGAAGCCAAGCTCGACCACTCGCATCTACCGCCCGTCGATCGGCGCTTCGCGGGTACCACCATCGCGCTCACCATCGCCGCGCTGTCCTGGGGCTTCGTCAACTTCGGGCTATTGCTGTGGATCCCGGGTGAGTTGATCGCGGAAGGCCATGACATGGGGGTCGCCGCCACCATCATCGCGCTCTCGTCCTTCATCGCCGTGCCCGTCGTGGCGGTCGCGGCCGTGCTCTATTCCCGCTGGAGCACCAGGGGCTCACTGCTCCTCATGACCGGCATCACCGCGCTCGGGCTGCTGGCCGTGGTGATGCGCCAGAGCGGCGTCGCCGCCGCCTCCAATCCGGTCATCGCCATCACTTTGTTGATGGTGGGCTCCACGGGCGTCATCTCCATACTGCTGCCTTACACCGCCGAGAATTACCCGCTGCGGATCCGCGGCCGGGCGACCGGCTGGGTGGCCGGCTGCAGCAAGGGCGGCGGCCTCATCTGTCAGGGGCTCAGCGCGCTGGCGCTCGTTCCCGCGATCGGGGCCTCCGCGATCGCGATCGCGGTTCCGACCGTGCTCAGCCTGGGACTCATCACCGCCTGGTGCCGCGAGACCCGCGGCCGCGACCTGCGCGAGCTGGAAGGTCCCCCGGCGATGTCGGCGTGACTTCTATCGAGCGAGACTCGCCAGGCTCTTTGCCGCGGAGAGCTCCTCGCCGCCGAACTGCGCGTTGTAGAGATCGCAGTAAGTCCCTTTGTCGGCCAGCAGCGCC
>JASHVV010000192.1 GCA_030044385.1 Gammaproteobacteria bacterium | reverse complement strand
ACCAGCTCCGGCGCGTCGAGCTTCGCATTGAGCTCCGGCTGGCCCGCCAGGATGATGCGCAGCACCTTTTCCTTGGTCGTCTCCACGCCCGAGAGGAGACGGATCTCCTCCAGCACGCGCTGCGACAGGTTCTGCGCCTCATCGACGATGAGCAGCACCTTGCGGCCGGCGGCGTACTGCTCGATGAGAAAGTTGTTGAGGGTCGCGATGATCTCGCCCTTCTTCATCTTGAAGGGCGAGAAGCCGAACTGCACCAGGATGGCCTGGAGGAAATCGACCGCGGACACCTGCGTCTGGTTGATCTGCGCGATCACCACGTCCGACTGGATCTCCTTCAGGAAGGATTCGATCAGGGTGGTCTTGCCGGCGCCGATCTCCCCGGTGATCACCACGAAGCCGTCGGTGAACCAGATCGTCGACTCCATGTACGCCTTGGCCCGGGCGTGCTGCTTGGACAGATAGAGGAACTGAGGGTCCGGGCTCAGGCGAAACGGCAGCTCTTTGAGTTTGAACGGGTCGAGATACATGGAATGTCCGCTGTTGGCGACAAGCAGCGCGCCTTTTCGACCCGCTCTGGCCGGGCTCGTTCCCTTTATATCTTACGGGATGCGCACGCCCGGAGCCAGTTCGGCAAGCAAACCCCGTGCCCACCGGTCGCGGCGGGCGGCCGCCGGCGCCACGAAAGTGCAGTGCCCGACCTTGCGTCCGGGCCGCGGCTGTTTGCCATAATCGTGCAGATGCAGTCCCTCGCGGGCGAGCAGCCCCGCGCGGGGCGGGATCGCGCCGATCAGATTCACCATGGCGCTGAATCCCACGGGCCGCGTCGAGCCGAGCGGCAGGCCGAGTATGGCGCGCAGGTGATTCTCGAACTGACTGGTGGCGCAGCCTTCGATGGTCCAGTGTCCGGAGTTATGTACGCGAGGCGCCATCTCATTGGCGATGAGGCGCCCGTTGCGGACGAAGAACTCGATGGTGAGCACACCAACATAACGGAAGTGCGCCAGGCAGCGCTCGAGATAGCCGGCGGCGAGGCGCTGCCAGCGGGGCGGCCCGTACGGCGCGCGCGTGAGACGCAGAATACCCTCCGAATGCACGTTGCCGTTCAGAGGGTAGATGGCCGTCGCGCCGCGTGTGCCGCGTGCGCCGATGATGGAGACCTCGCAGTCGAACGGCACCCATTCCTCATAGATGAGCGGCACGCTGCCCAGCTCTTCCCAACCGCGGTGCGCGTCTTCGGGCGTCCTCACCCTGACCTGTCCCTTGCCGTCGTACCCCAACCGCCGCGTCTTCAGTACGCCGGGAACGCCGACATCGCGCAGGGCCCGCTCCAGTTGCGATCGCGATCCGACGGCCCGCCAACGCGTCGTCGGGATCGCCAGCCGCTCGAACAGCCGCTTTTCCGCCACGCGGTCCTGCGCTGCGGCCAGCGCCCGGATCGGCGGGCAGATGCGCGCGCCATGGACCGACGCCGCGTGCTCGCGCAGCGCCTCGACGGAGACGTTTTCCCAGTCGAACGTCAGCACCTCGCACTCGCGCGCCAGCCACGAGAGCAGCTTCGGGTCGGTGAAGGAGCCGTGCACGACCGGCGCCACCCGGCCCGCGGGCGCCTCGCGGGCCGGATCGAGAAACATGAAATCGAGGCCGAGCGGATAGCCGGCCAATGCGAGCATCCGGCCGAGCTGGCCGGCTCCCACGATGCCTATGGTCATGAGCGCGGCGCGGCGCGCGGATCGGGATTGGCGAGCACCCCGGCCGTCTGGCCCTCGCGAAAGGCCTCCAGGGCCCCGGCGACCGCGGGATGCTTGCCCGCGAGGATGGCGGCAGCGAAGAGCGCGGCGTTGGCGGCGCCGGCGCTGCCGATCGCGAAGGTGGCCACCGGCACCCCGGCCGGCATCTGCACGATCGAGAGCAGGGAGTCGAGGCCGTTCAGCGTCTTCGACTGCACCGGCACACCGAGAACCGGCAGGCTCGTCTTGGCAGCGGTCATGCCGGGGAGATGGGCCGCGCCGCCGGCGCCGGCGATCAGAACCTCCAGGCCGCGGGAGCGTGCGCTCGCGGCGTATTCGAACAGGAGATCGGGGGTGCGGTGGGCGGAAACCACCTTCACCTCGTGCGCAACGCCGAGCTTCTCCAGCGTCTCGGCGGCGCCGCGCAGGGTCTCCCAGTCGGAGGAGGATCCCATGATGATGCCGACCAACGCTTTCATCTAGACATATTAGTTTATTGGCGCAAAGTCGGCATCCTGCCGCTTTGCGCGGCCAGCCCTGCGACAGGGATTCATCCCGCGGCCCAGGGAGCGGCCCTGGGCCGCTTACTGACTTGCTTTCGAGCTACCCCAGAAGACTGCGCAGCGCCCTGAAGAGGTCCCGGCCGGCGGCCCCGACCGTTCCGGTCCGCAGGCCGGCGCTGCGCTCGCGGCGGGCCGCTGCCACCCGGCGGCTCCAGTCCGCCCGGTCGAGTCCGGGGCGCAGCTGCGCCAGCTCATCGAGGGCAGTCTCACCCGCGGTGATCAACCGCTCCCGCCAGCCCTCGGCGCGCTTGAAGAGCTGCGTCTCCAGGGCATCCCGCTCGCTGCGGGCGGCGAGCGCGGCGTGGATCGGCTCGACATCGATCTCACGCATGAGCTTGCCGATGTACTGCCGCTGACGCGCGCCGCCGGCACGGCTGCTGATCCGGCGGGCCTCGCGGATGGCATCGGCCAGCCGCTCCGGCAGGCCGAGCGCCTCGAGCTCGGCCTCGCGCAGGCCGATGAGCGCCTCGCCCAGGTCCTGCGCTGCGTGGGCGGCGCGCTTGCGCGCGCTCTTGCTCGGCCGCTCGGGCTCGTCATCCTCCGGGGGGTGTTCTGGGCTATGCATGGTCACTCGGCTGCTAGAATTCAAATTCTGCCCCATTTTCCCCGGATCGAGCGACACGTATGCCACAGGCCCTCGCGGCGTCGGATTCTTCCCCATTCCTGCAGGATGTCATCGCCTTCGCGCTGGAGGAGGCCCGCCGCCAGGGCGCCTCGCAGTACGAGGTCGATGTCAGCCTGAGCCAGGGGCTCGGTGCCACCGTGCGCCTGGGGGAGGTCGACACGATCGAGTACCAGCGCGACCGGGGGCTCGCGGTCACGGTGTATTTCGGCAAGCGCAAGGGCTCGGCCAGCACCGCCGACCTCGGCCGCGAGGCGGTGCGCGCCACGGTCGGGAAGGCCTGCGCCATTGCCCGCTACACGGCCGAAGACCCCTATGCCGG
>JASHVV010000024.1 GCA_030044385.1 Gammaproteobacteria bacterium | reverse complement strand
GCAACCGCGGCCACCTCGCAGACGGGCAAGAGCCGCGCGGCGGTCGACGGCGTGGCGCTGAAGAAGGCCAAGCTGCAGGTGCTCTCCGGCGCCTTCGCCGGCCGGGAGCTGGAAATCACCAAGGCGCTCACGACACTCGGCAGACCGGGCGTGCAGGTCGCGGCCATCACGCGCCGCGGCGAGGGGTATTACATCGTGCACGTCGAGAGCGGCAAGCCGGACGACTTCCCGCTCGTCAACGGCTCGCCCATCGGCGCGCAGGCGACCCCGCTCAGCGACAACGACGTCATCCAGCTCGCGGGCGTCAAGATGGGGTTTTTTGTTGGTTAGCGAAGCTCGATAGGGACCCTCTGGCTGACGCCGCAGAGCAGCTCGTAGGGGATCGTGCCCGCGTGGCGGGCGACCTCCTCCACGGGCAGGCCTTTCCCCCATAGTACGGCCGGCGTGCCGACCTGCACGCCCGGCAGCTCCGTGACGTCCACCGCGATCATGTCCATCGACACGCGGCCGCAAAGCGGCGCGCGCCGTCCGTCGATCAGAACCGGGGTGCCGTTGGGAAGTCCGCGCGCGAGCCCGTCGCCGTAGCCGGCGGCGACGATGGCGACCCTGGAGTCGCGCCGCGCCTGCCAGGTCCCTCCATAGCCCACCGTTTCTCCGCGAGGAACGTGCCGCACGGCAATGACCGAGGTCTCGAGGCTCATCACGGGCTGCAGGCCGAGGTCCGCCCCGGTCCGGTCCGCGAACGGCGAGGCGCCGTAGAGCGCGAGGCCGGGCCGGACCCAGTCGCAACCGAGGTGCAGCTCGCTGAGGACACCGGCCGAATTGGCGATGCTGATGGCGTAGTCGAGTCCGCGGATCGCTTCCCGGAAGCGCGCCACCTGCTCCGCGGTCATGGCGTCATCGGGTTCGTCCGCGCGTGCGAGATGCGTCAGCAGCCTGATCTCGAGCGGCGCAGGCTTCAGGCTGCGCAGCCGCTCGAGGGCGGCCGGGAACTCGCCCGGCCGGAACCCGAGCCGGTTCATGCCGGTGTCGATCTTCACCCAGAGCACGAACCGATGCGGCCCGGGATCCTCCTCCAGGATCTCGATCTGCAGGGCGTCGTGCACGACGAGATCGAAGCCGTAGCGGGCGGCCTCGAGCAGCTGCTCGGCCGCGAACACGCCTTCGAGCAGCACGATGGGCTGACTCACGCCCTGCGCCCGCAGCGCCAGCCCCTCCTCCAGCCGCGCCACCGCGAAAGCATCGACGTCCGCCAGGGCGAGCGCCGTCGGCACCAGGCCGTGCCCGTAGGCATTCGCCTTCACCACCGCCATGACCCTGGCGCCCCGGGCACGCTCGCGGATCGTCCTGACATTGTGCCGCAGCGCCCCGGCGTCGATCACCGCCCGGATGAGGCGGGTCACCTGAGGACGCCCTCCGCGTAGGCATCGGGCGCGTAGTTGGCGAAGCGGGTGTACTGGCCCTGGAAGGTCAGGCGGAAGGTGCCGATCTCGCCGTTCCTGTGCTTGACCAGGTCGATCTCCGCGATGCCCTTCTTCGTGGTGTTCCTGTCGTAGACTTCCTCGCGGTAGATCAACAGGATCATGTCGCTATCCTGCTCGATCGCGCCGGAATTGTGGCTAACAACACCATCCGATAACCAACTTGACGGCCCGGGAACCGTCAGATCATAAACATCCTCTTCGTCCATTTGCGGAACAACATCTATCACGCGATCAAACAAGAGACCCAAGATTTCAGGTTTCTCGGGCTCGGAAACAGACAACAGGCAGTCCCCAATCGCCAGCTCTGCGGTTCTCACCCAACCCGTTCCGGAGAGCACCCGGTGTTTTGCGGTGACCCGGAGAGAGCGGCCGCTTGCGAGCTTGATACTGGCCACCGGGCGCCTACCGACCTTCCACACCATGTCGGACTTGGCCGCGACGACGCGCTGCTGCTCATCCACCGCCCAGACTTCGGGCTGTGTGCCGACGAGGCTCGCTATCGGGACCTGCCGACCATCGGTGAGCCAGACGAGAGTGTCGCCGGTAACGCACTCGCGCAGATCCGACATCACAGGCTTCTTGTTCTCGCGCTGCTCGACTGCGCGGTTGAGCTGCGAGAGCGCGATCACCGGAACGGCAAGCTCCTTGGCGAGGACCTTCAAGCCGCGTGAAATCTCTGCGATTTCGGTGGCGCGGTTCTCCTTGGTTCCCGGCACCTGCATGAGCTGCAGGTAGTCGACCACGATGAGATCGAGCCCGTGCTCGCGCTTGACGCGGCGGGCTCTCGCGCGCAGCTCCGTCGGGGTCAGGGCCGGGGTCTCATCGATGAAGACCTTCGATTCCGACAACTGACTGGTCGCGCTCGTGATCCGCACCCAGTCCTCGTCGGAGATGTTGCCGCTGCGCAGACTCGCCAGCGGTACGCCGCCGATCGAGGACAGCATGCGCGTGACCACCTGCTCGGACGGCATTTCGAGGCTGAAGATGGCGACCGACGCGCGCTTCGCGTGGTGTACGGCAGCGTACTCGGCCATGTTGACCGCGAGGGTACTCTTGCCCATCGACGGTCGCCCGGCGACGACCACGAGATCACCGGGCCGCAGTCCCCCCGTGATCTTGTCGAAGTCCGTGAAGCCGGTCGGCAGCCCCCGCAACTTGTCGGGGTTGGCGTGCCACTCGTCGATCTGATCGATGACCTGCGGCAGGAGGGTGCGGACCGGCACGGCGCCCTGTCGCCCGCGGAAGCCCAATTCCGCGATCTCGAACACCTTCTGCTCGGCGCGGTCCACCAGCTCGCGGGCGGTCTGGCCATCGTTGTTGAAGACGGCGGAGGTGATCTCCGTTCCTGCCTGAATCAACTGCCGCAGGAGCGAGCGCTCCCTGACGATATCCGCATAGGCGCGGACGTTGGCGGCGGTCGGCGTGTCGCGTGCGAGAGAGCTCACGTAAGCCAGGCCGCCGACGGCTTCGAGCTTCGCCGTGCGCTCGAGCTGCTCGGATACAGTAACGACGTCGCAGGGCTTGGCGGCGCCGGCCAGTGCGCCAATCGCGTCGAAGATCAGCCGGTGATCGGGACGGTAGAAATCCCTTTCGTTGATCACATCGGCGACCTGGTCCCAGGCGCTGGCGTCGAGCAGCAGACCGCCGAGGACGGCCTGCTCCGCCTC
>JASHVV010000191.1 GCA_030044385.1 Gammaproteobacteria bacterium | reverse complement strand
AATAACGCATCGAAATCCCGATCGCTCAACCCATGCGGATGCTCCGTCTCAGGCACCAGCTTCATCAGATCCACCACATTGATCGTCCGGATCCGCAGCTCCGGCGCCAACGCCCGCAGCAGCTTCACCGCCGCCAGCGTTTCGAGCGTCGGCACATCCCCCGCGCACGCCATCACCACGTCAGGCTCGCTCCCGCGATCCGTGCTCGCCCACTCCCAGATGCCGATCCCCGCCGTACAGTGCATGACCGCCTGCTCCATGGTGAGCCACTGCGGCGCCGGATGCTTGCCGGCGATGACCACGTTGACGTAATGGCGGCTGCGCAGACAGTGATCCATCACCGACAGCAGACAGTTGGCATCCGGCGGCAGATACACCCGGATGATGTCCGCCTTCTTGTTCACCACGTTGTCGATGAACCCCGGATCCTGATGCGTGAAGCCGTTGTGATCCTGCCGCCACACATGCGACGACAGCAGGTAGTTGAGCGAGGCGATCGGCCGCCGCCAGGGGATCTCCCGTGTCACTTTCAGCCACTTGGCATGCTGATTGAACATCGAGTCCACGATGTGCGCGAACGCCTCATAGGAGTTGAGCAGCCCGTGACGGCCGGTGAGCAGGTACCCCTCGAGCCAGCCCTGGCACTGATGCTCGCTCAGCACCTCCATGACGCTCCCCTCCGGCGCCAGGTGATCGTCGCCCGCGACTCGCTCCGCCACCCACTGCCGCTCGGTCGCCTCGAAAACGGCATCGAGGCGGTTGGAGTTCGTCTCATCCGGCCCGAAGAGCCGGAACTGGCGCGGGCGCTGATTGAGCTTGACGACATCCCGCAGGAAACGCCCCAGCACGCGGGTATCTTCCGCATCGACGGCACCCGGGCGCGGCACCTCGACGCCATACTGGCGAAAGTCGGGCAGCGCGAGATCCTCGAGGAGCAGGCCGCCGTTGGCGCGCGGATTGGCGCCCATCCGCCGCTCGCCCTCGGGCGCAAGCGCCGCCAGCTCCGGCCGCAGGGCGCCGCCGGCATCGAACAGCTCCTCCGGCCGATAGCTGCGCATCCACTGCTCGAGGAGCTGCAGGTGCGCCGGGTTGGTGCGGACCTCGGCGAGCGGCACCTGGTGCGCGCGGAACGTGCCCTCCACCTGCTCCCCATCGACGACCTTGGGTCCCGTCCAGCCCTTGGGCGTGCGCAGCACGATCATCGGCCAGCGGGGCCGATCGCGGGCGCCTTCCGACCGGGCCCTCGCCTGGATGCGGCGGATCTCGCCGATCACCGTGTCGAGCGTCCCCGCCATGAGCGGGTGCATGCGCATCGGATCGTCGCCCTCGACGAAGTACGGCCGGTAGCCGCAGCCGCGCAGATACTCGGTGAGCTCCTCGTTGCCGATGCGGGCGAGCACCGCCGGATTGGCGATCTTGTAGCCGTTCAGGTGCAGGATCGGCAGCACCGCCCCGTCCGTGGCGGGATTCAGGAACTTGTTGCCATGCCAGCCGGCGGCGAGCGGACCGGTCTCCGCCTCCCCGTCACCGATGACACAGGCCACGGTGAGCGTCGGGTTGTCGAACACCGCGCCGAACGCATGGCTGAGTGAATAGCCAAGCTCGCCGCCCTCGTGAATGGAGCCCGGCGTCTCCGGCGCGACGTGACTCGGGATGCCGCCCGGGAAGGAGAACTGCCTGAAGAGCCTGGCGAGCCCCGCCTCGTCCCGCGTGATGTTGGGATAGCGCTCCGTGTAGCTACCCTCGAGATAGGTGTTGCCGACCAGCGCCGGTCCGCCGTGCCCGGGGCCGGCGATGTAGATCATCTCCAGCCCGTACTGGCGGATGACGCGGTTCAGATGGACATAGATGAAGTTCTGCCCGGGCGTCGTGCCCCAATGCCCGAGCAGGCGCGGCTTGATGTGCCGCGGCTCGAGTGGCACGCGCAGCAGCGGATTGCCGTAAAGGTAGATCTGGCCGACGGCCAGATAGTTGGCCGCGCGCCAATACGCATCCATCTGTCGCAGCAATTCCGGGGATAGAGCCTCCGCCATCGCACACCTCCAGGACTCGAGGCTATCGCCGCAGGCCGGGCGCACGCCACTGGGGAGTATACGTATTGTAGCGCTCCTCGACGGGGAGCGGCCCTACTTCGACGCGGACCTGAGCGTATCCGTCACCGACTGAGAGAACACACCGGTGACGAGCAGCCGGTATTCCGCCTCGTCCATGATCTCGACGCGGTTGCGTCCCTTGGATTTCGCGCGGTAGAGCGCCTCGTCGGCCAGTTGCAGCGCGCCGCTCGGGGCACGGCTGACCTCCGGCGCGATCACGGCAGCGCCGATACTGACGGTCAGCACGGCGCCGCTGCGTGACGCCCGATGCTCGACCGCCAGCGCCTCGACGGATTTGCGGAGGCGCTCCGCCGCGAGCGCGGCACGAGCGCCGTCCGTGTCATAGAGGACGGCCACGAACTCCTCGCCGCCGTAACGGGCGACGAGATCGAGCGGCCGGCGCGCGCCGGCCTGGAGGGCCTGCGCCACCTTGCGCAACGCAGCATCCCCCGCCTGGTGTCCGTATCGGTCGTTGTAAGGTTTGAAATGGTCGACATCGATGAGGAGGAGCGCGAGCGCGCGGCCATCATCCGCGGCCTGGCGCCAGATGCGCGGCAGATACTCGTCGAACACCCGCCGGTTCTTGGTCCAGGTGAGCACATCGTGCTGCGCCAGCTCGGCGACCAGACGGCTCTCGAGGAAGGCGCGCCGTGAGCGTTTGTCGATCTGTTGCGCGGCGACGGCGAACGTGACGATGGCCAGAAGGGCGAATCCGCCGCTGCGATATGCAATGGGTGCCGGCAGGTGGTATGCGATCGCCGCGCCGATCGCCGCGATGCCCGTCAACGAGACGACGAGCAGCGCCGTCCGATATCGCAGCCCCATGAAGTAGAAGGGACCGATGAGCAGGAGCGGGATCAGCATCACGACATCGAGCTCGCCGTGCGCGGCCACCCGCACGAGCTGCGCGGCGACGATACTGTTTCGCAGCGGAATCAGAACCTGCGCCCAGGGCAGGTAGAGCCGCTCGTAGCTGCGGCTCCAGGCGAGCCAGACGAGGACGAGCGAGGCCGTCAGCACGGCGAAGAACACGGGACGGGATACCTGGCCGGCCGCACCGCCGGCCAGGTCTTCCAGGATGCGCAGCGCGGCGAGCAGCACCGCGAGCGTGCAGGAAAGCCGCACCAGGGTCCGGTTGTCGCGCAGAAAAGCGCGCAGGTACTCGTCTTCCATGGCCCGCGCAAAGCGCGCAGCCACGCGCGGCCGGCGCAGCTCCGCTGCGTAGGGCGAATCGTCCAGGCCCTCGAGGCTCGGAGGCGAACTCGTCATGCCGGGACGATATGCCCGTTCGGGCTCGCCCGGTGTGACCGGCCGCAAGGTATCGGCCGGCCCATCAAAGGCTTATGCCGCTCTTACGCCTCAGGGCTTGAGCTGCCCGCGGATTTCCCCGCCCGGATGTGCCTGGCTGTGCACGTTCACGTAGAGGTCTCCCGCCTGGAAGGCCTT
>JASHVV010000190.1 GCA_030044385.1 Gammaproteobacteria bacterium | reverse complement strand
AAGCGGTGGAGCTCCTCGCCGCCCGCGGCGAGTCGGCCCATGTCATCGGCGAGATCCGCTCCGGCTCTCGCGGCGTGGTCATCACCGAGTGAGCGGCCAGGATCCGCTGCGGCTCGCGATCCTCATTTCCGGCCGCGGCTCCAACATGACCGCCATCGCGCGCGCCTGCGCCGACGGCCGGATCCACGCGCGCGTCGATCTGGTGCTCTCCGAGCGTCCGGGCGCCGCGGGCCTCGACAGCGCCCGTGCTCTGGGCATCGAGACTCGCACCCTGGCGTGGCCCGGCGCCGCGGAGCGCGAGCGGTTCGAGCGCGATCTCGATGAAGCGCTCGCGACCGCGCGACCGCAACTCATCGTCCTCGCCGGCTTCATGCGCATCCTCTCGCCCCGGTTCGTGGAGGCGCGCGCGGGACGCATGCTCAACATCCACCCGTCGCTGCTGCCGGACTACCGTGGCCTGCACACTCACCGGCGCGTGCTCGAGGCTGGCGGCCGGGTGCACGGCGCCAGCGTCCACTTCGTCACCGCGGAACTCGATGGCGGACCGGTCATTCTCCAGTCGAGAGTCGCCGTATGGCCGGACGACACCGAAGACGCGCTGTCAGCGCGGGTTCAGGCCACGGAGCACATCATCTATCCGCGGGTGATCGGCTGGCTCGCCGATGGCAGACTCGCATGGCGAGATGACCGTCCCTGGCTCGACGGCAAGCCGCTCGCGGCGCCCGTCGTGGAGGATTTCCCCTGATGATGAAGCTCGATGCGGGTCACGAGGGCTGAGCGCGCGGGTCTCGCCGCCGCGGTGCTGGCTGCGGCCGCAACAGCCTATGCGGGGCCGGCCGGGCAAATGCTCTCGCAGCCGTCCGCGGCCGCTTCGAAGCCGGTCCCGTTCGTCGCGACGTATACGGTCGCATGGCACGGAATCAGCGCCGGCAGCTCGACTCTGGAGCTGAGCGAGACCGCGCCGCAGTTGTATCTCTACACCTCCACCGACAGCGCCTGGGGAATCTTCCGCGTGGCCTTTCCCCATCCGCTGCGCCAGTCGAGCCGCTTCCGGATCAGCGCCGGCGGCGAGGTCCAGCCGCTGGCGTTCCAGGCGGCCGGCGTCGGCAACGCCGTGACGGCACAGTTCGACTGGAAGGACGGCCAGGTGACCGGCATGGCCAAAGGCAAGCTCCTCGACCTGAAGCTCCAGCCGGGAACCCAGGATCCGCTGTCGGTGCAGATCGCCATCATGTTGAAGCTCCAGGCGCAGGACGCCCCCGCCGGCTTCTGGATGCTCAACACCGATGAGATCGACCGCTTCCAGTACGTCCGCCACGACGAGACGACGCTCGACACCCCGCTCGGGAAGCTGCGCACCATCCTCTACACCAGCCACGAGCCCGGCTCCGACAAGACGACCTATCTCTGGCTGGCGCCCGCGCTCGACTACATGCCCGCGCGCGCCGAGCAGCGGGTCAAGGGCAGCACGCAGCTGTCGCTGCAGATCAGCGCGTTCACCCGCAAGTAGATTTCAGGTGCAGGGACGTACCCCGCCGCCGCAGGTGGCGGAGCCTCGGGCAAAAACCACGCTTAGCCGCTTCGGCGTTGCCCGAGGCGCGCTGGGCCGGGCAGGAGCCCGGATCCAGCGCTATGGAATAGGCCGGAACTGCTTCGCCAGCTTGAGCTGCTGTCCCTGATAGTTCGAGGCCGCGGGGGTTCCGTAGAGCACATCCGGCCGCTCCGCCATGCGCTCGTAGCGCAGCCAACCCACCGTCTGGCCGTGCTCCAGCAGGAACGGCACCTCGTGGGAGCGGACTTCCAACACTCCCCGGCTGCTGCCGGCCCTTCTCGTGCGCAGATCCCAGCCGAAACCGGGATCGAAGAAACCGGCATAGTGGACCCGGAACTCTCCGGCCCGCGTGTCGTACGGCAGCATCTCCGCGGCAAATTCCGGGGGGACCGCGATCGCCTCCTTCGTCACCAGGATGTAGAACTCGTCCGGGTCGAGGATCAGCGACGATTCCTTGTGGAAGCGGATGGGCTCCCAGAAATCGAGGGGATCGTAGTCCCGGCGGTCCAGATCGATGCGCCGGGCATGCTTCTTCGCGCGCCATCCGACCAGCGCGTCCTCGGCACCGGTTCCCTTCAGGTCGATGGTAAAGGGCAGGAACCCGGTCCTTTCGGCCAGGGCGTTGGAATCGGCGATCTGCCCCTCCGTGAGCAGGGCCTTCCAGTCGGCAATGGTGACCGGCCGGGGATTCTCGCCGCGCGTGCGGCGGAATCGCAGCTGGTTCAGGCGCGTTCCCGTTCTGACCACGACACTGAAGCTGCGCGGCGCGACCTCGATGTACAGGTGCCCGGCGTAACCCTCCTCGACCTGATCGAACAGCGTCGCGTGATCCGCGATGAGTCGCGTCAGGATGTCGAGCCGGCCGGTCGAGCTCTTGGGGTTCGCGAACGCGGCGACGTCGCTGCGCAGATTGATGGCCTCGAGCAGCGGAATGACGTAGACGCGACCCTTCTCGAGGACGGCGCCGTGGCGCAGATCGATCTTGAAGCGCTCGAAGCTCGGATCCAGCTCCCGCATCTTCTCCAGCACCCTCATGCCTCTTCCGGGCAGGAAGCTGGCATCGACCGGATAGGCGCACTCACCCAGCCGCAGGTCGATGCTCGCGGGCTGAATCTGGTCGTCGGCGATGCCGCCGTTCTCGAGGATGCCGGCCGGCAGGATCTCGCGGCTGCTCAGCATCTCCTTGATCTTCTGACACGGCAGGATGCCCGTGTAGGAGGAGGCTCGCGCCGGCGATTCGATGGCAGGGTTCGGTTGCATCCGCTCGCAGTCCCGTCCCGTGATCAGCTCTCTTCGATGACGATCTTCGGGAACACGCTGCTGCGGTCGCGCGCACGGATCGCGAGGGCGCCTGCCGTCCGGCGGGCCATCTCGAAATACGCCCGTGCACGCGGTGAGTCCGGTGCGGCAACCACCGTGGGCCGCCCGCCGTCTGCCTC
>JASHVV010000189.1 GCA_030044385.1 Gammaproteobacteria bacterium | reverse complement strand
CCCAGGCCGACGCCCGCCCCGCCCGTATTGTCCTGAATCGTATCGTGAGAAATCGTCCAGTTGCTGCCGCCATCGTGATTCACGACCATCTGTCCTTCGGTCGAGGCGAAGTCCTCCACGGTCAAATACTCGATCGTGACGTCAGCGGCCGTTCCGTCGAATGCCGACTGATTGACGCCCTGGCCCGAGATGATGGCTCCGGGAGCGCCGATGTAGACATCGCCCTCGCCTGGCTGGATCTGCGAGTAGATGCCGGTGCCCAGGGTGTGCACGCCCGGGGCGAACCAGAAGGTCGTGTTGGGAACGCTGAAGCCGGGATCGGCGTAGTTCGGAGTCAGGGCCGAATTGTCACCGGCAGGCACCACGACGGCCCCCTGCGGCGCCGTGCTCGGACCGGCCAGCTGGGGCGATCCGCAGACGCTGGCCGTACCTGGGAGCGAGACCGTCAGGGTCGCAGATGCCGAGGCGGCGGAGTCTGCTTGGGATGTCGCGGTCACCGTCACGGTGTCGGGACTGGGAAGGCTGCTCGGGGCAGTGTAGAGGCCAGACGAGGAGATCGTGCCCGCCGAGGCATCACCGCCGGCCGCGCCGTCGACCTGCCAGGTCACGGCGGTGTCGCTCGTGCCCTGTACCGTGGCGGTGAATTGCTGTTGAGCGCCGGTGAGGACGCTCGCGGATGTGGGCGAGACGCTGATGGTGGCAGTAGACTGAGACTGAGGATCGGCGGGTGCGGACCCGGTGGTCTCGCCGCCGCAACCGTTGAGGACGAAGACAGTGGTCATTGCCGCGAGGAATGCGGCAATCTTCGTCTTTCGGCTCCCATGGTTTCGCATCAGCTTTCTCCGTCGCTGTCTCCGGCTGCACCGGCTGCGCGATCCGGGAGCATTTACGAATTCACGACACCCGGGCTGTGAGGGTCGTCACCATTCCGGCGGAATACCGCGTCAGGAGGAGGAGCCGGCGGCGCAGCGCCGCGAAGAGATCCACGGGCCCGTCGGCCCGGAACGACAGCCAACATAACGAGGCTTGTCAGGCCTTTGCCGGGCGCCGCTGCCGCCCGTGCGACCGCGCGCCAGATATCCGCGGTTGATGAGTGCGAGGCGAGACCGTCACGTCGCTCAACGCGACCGGCGCCAGTCCGAATGCCTTGAGCGCGGCGCGCCAATCGCGCTCTGCACCAGCAGCCTGGGACCACTCGATGTCATCAGGCGAGAGCCCACTGTGTTCCCAGCCCGTGTCATGGAGCAAATCGGCGAGCGCCCACGCCGGCCGAAGAGTGCGAAGTCCCTCACCAAGGTTACCCTCGATGCCCGATGCAACCTGATCGAACCAATGCGGTTCGCGGGTCAGAACGTCGAAGTGGTCGGTCTTGAAGACGGGATGGCCGGTTTTGACGGCCACCGCGGGGCGCTGCACCAGCTGCGTCGTCCAGCCCGCGCGACGCAACGCTTCGATGCCGATGAGCACGGCGGACGGCATGGCCATGACCACGGCCCCCTCCCAGTCCGGGTGGCGGCTGGCGAGCAGATTGGCATAGACGTCGCTGTGCCCGCCGAGACCTTGCACCAGGCCGCGACGTTTCCAGAGGTACAGATACTGCGAAGCGGTCTTCGAAGTCCAGCCGAACCGCCGCGTGAGATCTCCTCCGCGGAAGAGCGCGGGAAGATCACGCAGACGCTCGAAGACGGAGACCTGGGCTCTGGAAGCTGCTCTCATGACGATGGACCTGCAGGCTCGGCATGCGCCTGCGCCTCGATCTGACGCATGACGCGAATCCCTTCGTCCAAGGAGGCGGTCGCGGACTGGACCATCGATCGAACTGCGACGTCGCTCAATGGCCAGGACGAAGGCAACCATCGCTTCAAATCCTGAGTGATGGGACTGACGGAGGAGGCAAGCTCCTCGCGCCGCGCCTGTGCTTTCACCAGCCACGCGGCCGCGGTCTCATCGGGATAGGTGGCCAGACGGACGCGCAGGCTGTCCGGCGTGCACTCGCGCGACACGCCGTGTGACACGAGCCAATGAAGGTCGAACACGTCGCGCGCCTTCAGATATGGGCGCGCGCCGAGGGCAAACACCTTGTCCACATAGATCTCGGGCGGCTCCGCGGTGGGCACGAATGTCTGCAGTCCCGCTGCGGTGCCGGTCACCAGGCGAACGGGAGTGACGGTGGTCTTCACGGCATTCAGGGCCGGCTCCGGAGCTCGCCACAGCTCCACCTTGACGCGAACCGCACCGATGAAGTCCGGCCCGCCGACGGCAACCACGAAGGTATGCGGATTACGCGCATCCTTGGCCTTGGATACCGTGAGCTTCGCGCCACGGGGCACCAGCCACGATGCCCCTTCCAGCCGGGCTTCGACAGCCTTGGCGAGCGACTGGAGGTTGAGCGATGAATTCACCAGGAAATCGAGATCCTCGCTATACCGAGGCGACCCGTGGGCCAGATGCAGACTCGTGCCGCCCTGGAACACCAGATCGCCCGGCTCCCAGCGGCGCGATGCCATCAGCGCATCGAGCGTCGCCACGTGCAGCGCTTGGCGCAAATCGAAGGCCTGGGCAGGCGTGAGGTGGCGCTTGGGCATTGACTTGCAATTCTCTAATAATCTTTAGAGAAGTTCAAGGCTCGCCCAAGACGAGGACCGCGACGCCTTGGAGCCTACCCTTGTCGGGTTCGGCCATGCCGCGTATCCGGCGCATGATCTCGCGGGCGCGTGGTATCAGGACGGACGGTACACGAAGGGCAGCGTGCTCTTACCGGTCTGCCGAGCGCCGGTGACGACGACGGCGGGCATGACCTTCAGGCGCTCCGCGAGCGCGGTTCCTACGACTCGAGGAAGGGTCACCACGTGATGGATGATAATCATTCACGTGATGGATGGAAGGAGGCAATGCAAAACCGGCCCGGCGGCAGCGCCCGCCGGGTCGCCCAGACGAAGAGCGGCCATCCCGGGTAAAATCGGCGAGTGCAACGTGACGATGCCCTTCGCCTTCTGCGCGAGCGCCGCGAGCAATTGAATGCACTGGGCGTCGGTCAGCTATTCCTTTAGGGCTCAGTGGCGCGCAACCGACCTTGACGCAGATCGACTCCTTCTTATGCTCCATCCGCAACAGTTTGAGGTCAACGAAGCCTGGATCGCCTTTCGCCTCAACGGGACGCCCGTGCGAACGGAGCGTGATGGAGACTTCAATTGCATCGCGTTGATGGATGCGGCGAGTTGTTTCCTTCTCGGGTCGCAGTTCATTCCCGTAGCTGCCTCCGAACCTACGCGTGCCCAGTTTCGACGTCTGTTGAAGGACGCGCAGCGCCATAAACAGCAGCTACCTGACACGCTGTTCATCGCCCGCGAAGATGTCGCGGACCTGATGACTCGCGAGGCGACGCATCAGAATATCGATGTAGTGCGGGTCCCCGAAAGCGAACTTCTCGTCTTCATCGGAGAAGCGCGCCAGGCTTTCGCGGAACGGTTTGAGCCAGCGCGGTCGTGACCCATCATTCGATCGTGAAGTGCTCGTCGCCGCTCAGCCGTATTTGTCCTGTCAGGGCAATGAGCCGGATTGAGCCGGGCGCGGCGTGAGCAATGTCGAAAAAGGGAGCGTCGGGCTCCGTATGCAGGTCGCGGTCGTCCTGTTCGGCGCCACACCGGAGGCAGTGGTTGGCGTAGCGAGGGCCGTGGAGGTCGGGAGCGGCGATCGGGCGGAATCCTGGCCAGGGTGCGAGCTGCCTGGCCAGCGCCTCGTCCATGGCCAGGATATCGACCACCGTAAAATGCTCGAGCGGCTCACCCGAGGCGGTGCCGCTGTCGCAGTAGATGCAGATGACCTCGGTCGGCTCGTGGCACCGGCAGCACGCAACGGTCGTGGCGGCGACACGTGCTTCATCGGAGACGATCGAGAGCTCCGCGGGCGCGGAGTCGACGCCCAGCCATCGAGCGAACCTGGCCGGATCGTCACCCGGCTCGATATACCAGCACTTGAGGCGCTCGTCCCAGCGGCCGCCGGCGCTGCGGACGGCGGCGTTCTCTTCAGGAGGGACGTAGAGGTACGTTCGGACCACGGGGCCTCACGGGACTGAGGCGGCAATTCTGCGCGCTGTCGCAGGATATCGAACCGGAGTCAAGCGTGCGCGCTTCCAGTCCCGCGCCGATGCGAGCTTGAGGAATCCACACAGGTCCGGCAGTTGCTCGATCTCCGATGCCATGACCGCGGGCTCGATCCTCACCTGCTGGCTGGTCGTCTTGGTCGACATCCACTCATCAGGTCGGCGTGACTTGGATTCCGTTGTGTGCAGCACCTCACGCTGTCCTATGAGTTTGGACGCAAACTCCGACGTGCCTCCGCGCTCGCTTGCCGAGCAGCGCAGAATCAGGGTGTTGCCGCAATTCTCCACCAACGTGTCGGCAGTCTCTCTGCCGTACGTTCCCGACACCTGCGCAATCGACTGGAACCCCAGTACGCAGCGGCCGCCGAACTTGCGCAGCCGGGCGAGGGCGTCCTTGAGGCCATCGATGGCCCCTAGCGCGTCGAGCTCATCGACTATGAACCAGAGCCGCTGATCGCCCGCGGGCCGGTCCATCGCCTCGAAGATCGCCAGACGCATCCACGCGGAGATCACCGAGCGGAGGGCCGCGATCTGACTGGCGCGATACGGGATGAACAATACCCCGCCCCGCCCTCCCGCCTGGCGGGCCGCCCCCTCCCGGGCCCACTGACGCACCGAGAACGGCTCTGCCTGCTGCTCCGTCGTATATTCGAGCGCGCGCACGGCGGAGCTCGCCACCGAGCGCAGCGAGCCGAAGATCTTCTCGCTACCCTCATCGAGGAAGGGGCCCGCGGCGGTGCCGGCGAGCAGCTTCCTCAGCTCCCCGAGGGGCGCCGAGCGGATCAGGCGGTAGAGCGCGCGATCGTCCCTGACATTCACCCTGACGAGCTGCTGGGCGATGGCGCCGAGGAAAGTGCGCGCGTATTCGCTCCAGATGCGGTCCTCACCGCCGATGTCCGGGATGAGCGAGCGCGCAAGCTGCTCGACGTCGTAAGAATGCGTCAGCTCGCCGAATAGATCCCACTTGCGCGCGCCGGGCTCGAAGGGGTTCAGGATCACATCGCCGCGCGAGGGGTCGTAAAAGAGGTCGAGGTAGCCGCCGTCCGGATCGGCGATGACGGCACGATCGCCGCGCGCGAGCGCGCCACGCAGCAGCTCCCTGACGGCCGTGCTCTTGCCGGTGCCGGTCGCGCCAATGACCTTGAAGTGCTTGACCTCGTCCGGCGGCGGGACGGGGATGTCGGCGAGCGTGATGCCGGCGCCGGCGGCCGGCCTCCCGCCGCCCGGCACCCACGGGGAGACGATCGTCCCGCGGCGATGCAAGGTGTCCTCCACGCGCAGAGGGGTGGCCAGGAGTCTCCCCCAACCATAGTTGATCAGGACAGCGTATCCCAAGACGACCACGAGCTCCGCCAGCCCATCACTCGGCAGGCCCAGATGGTAGAGCAACGGCCCCAGGAGGACGCTGTAGACCACCAAGTCGACCACCTCGATCAGGACCACTGCGACAGGCGAGAGCAGGAAGAGCCCCAACGACGCCCTTCCGCGGACGAGACCGGTCACATAGGCGCCGAGCGCTACTCCATAGAACCACCCGAGGGAGAGCCACCCGTGGTTCATCTCATAGACCAGCCCAGACATCGGACTCTCCTTTCACTTTTCCAGATCGTGATCCCGGCGGCGCCGACGGCCGTCATCGTCATCAGGGCCCCGTGCCCCATCGCGCCCCGGCTGCTCGCCGCGGCCGGCCAGCCATGCGCGAGCGGAATCCTCCGGCGCCGGGTCCGCAGAGCCGTGCTCGCGGGCCGATCTCCACTGCGCCGCGGACCGTTCCGCGTTCTGCTGCGAATCCTGCCGCTGCCGATCCGCGAGCCACGCGCGGGCGGATTCCTCGGCAGTGGGGGACAGCGGCGGCACGCCGGCGGCCGGCGGGGGCGAGGGCTCGGAGCGCGTCCGCCGGGGCTCGCGCCGTTGCGGGTCCCGCTGCTCGGCGTGCAGTCGCCGCAGCTCACGCCTGCGGCGGTTCAGCACCTCCGAGCGCACCTTCCTGTACTCGCGCTGCTTGCGGTTGATCTCATCGGCGTGGGATCGGCGGTACTGCCGCCGCCGCTCCCGGATCGCTTCCGGGTTGCTGCGGAAACTCTCGTGGTATCGCCGCCGCGCGGTCGCGCGTCGATGGGCCTCGCGTTGCGGATCTTGCCTCTCGAGCACGCGCCGGGCTCGATACTGCTCCCGCCGCAGTGCGTTGCGCTCCGCCCGCGTGAGCGAGCCCCAGCGAATCCGTCCGCGCTCGCCGCTCCCGCGCTCCAGGTCTTTGAGGGCTTGCTCGCGCAATTCCCGCTTCTGCCTCGCGACCACGCGCTCGACCTCACCCGGCCCCTCCGCCCGCGCCTGCAGCCGCTCCCGGTGCCGCGCCCGGATGGCATCGCCGGCCGCACTTCCGGCGCCGGATGTGCGCTCCGCATAGAAGACCTTCTCGGGAATGGTCGGGGTCGGCTCACGATTCACGCCCTGAGCCTCGTAGCTGCGGTGGTCCACCCTCGCCGTGACACCGGCCTGCTCGAGCGCGTGATTGGTCAGGTCCGCCCAGGCCTTGCGGATCCCGAGGTATTCCGCCTTCGACGGCCCGAGCCCCCGGGCGCGGCGCTCGTAGCCCATGAGCTCCAGATCCGTACGATGCCCCATGCCGTCGGGACCTACCTCGCGGACCGTCATCAGCAGGTGAGCGTGGTGGTTGCGGGCGTCGGCGCCAGGCCGCGGCGCGTGGACCGTCATGTCGACGGCAGCGCGGTATTGGTCCGCGAGTTGCTGTGAGAAGCCGCGTACCAGCCGCGCACGCTGCGCCGGGTCGAGCTCCGGCGGGAGGAGGACGAGGAACTCCCGCGCCAGGCGGGAATTGCGGCGGGCGCCGGCATGCTCCGCGGCATTCCAGAGGACCGCCCGGTCCTGGGTCCAGGCCATGTCCTCCCTGCCGGCGAGGCCGGAGGGCAGCACCACCTCCTTGCAGACGACATCGTCGCGATCCGAGTAGTCGTAGACCTCGCTCGTCCGCTGGTCGCGAATCCGCTCTCCAGCCCGGTACGCGGCGGCCCTCGTGACGCGAGCCCCCTTCCCTCGTGAGATATGCTTCGAGCGCAGGAAGTAGCTCGCCATGCGCGTCGACTTCCAACCTGACGCAACTCCAGCGGACGATTGTTGCGCAGGCGGGGCGGGAACTCAAGGCAGGCGGCGGGGGACTACAACTCCTGCCTCACGGAAGGCTGATCCCACGGCGACGCTGAAGCTTACACTGCAGTTATCGTCAGGCCTCTCTTTCCAAAGCCGCCGCCACTGGCCAGTCTTCGTTGCCGAGCCGCGGATATTTGTCCGCCTCCAGGATCAGCAGAAGCACGTCCCGGACCGAAATCGCCACCGAACAACCGCTGTCCGTTTCCGTCGTCATACCCGTTCAACTCCTCTACAGAATTCCCGTCGTTATCGCCGTGCATCCGCAGACGTGTTTCCATACGTCTGCGCAAGCGTATGTACAGGCTGAGCGAACCGCCGATATTTGTTAGTTTAAGACACGCGCTCCAGGATACACTTCGGGTCGACGCCAGCAAATATGGAGACGTGACGATGTTGTTCTGCGCTGCCGGGGACATCCACGGCGCCATCGATAAAATGTATGACGATCTCCTCGCGTTCGAGACGTCGCT
>JASHVV010000023.1 GCA_030044385.1 Gammaproteobacteria bacterium | reverse complement strand
CATTACAATCTGCGCGATCCGGCCGAGGAGCTCGTTCTCTGAAGCGCGCGGCACGGCGTGCCTCCGGCGCGGGCTCCGGCCGGTCCCGGGGACGGAAGCGGCCGGCGGCGCGCCGCTCGGGTCTGCGCGGCGTGCTCTTCGGGGCGCTGCTCGCGGGCGTGCTCGGGTGCGCCGGCTACGTCTTCTACCTGGACCAGCTCGTTACGCATCGCTTCGAGGGGCTGCGGTGGACGCTGCCGGCGCACGTCTATGCCGCGCCGCTCGATCTTTACGCCGGGCTCGATTTCTCGCAGCCACAGCTCGAGCACGAATTGCAGCGCCTCTCCTATCATCCCGAGACCGGTCTCGGGCAGCCCGGTGCCGGCACCTACCGGGCGGGCGGCGATCGGATCGATGTGGAGCTGCGCCCGGCCCAGTTCGCCGACGGCAGCCGGCCGGCGACGGCACTGTCCGTTCTCTTCGGTCCCACGGGCATCCAGGACCTGCGGGACGGAAGCGGCCGCGAGGTGCCGGTCATGCGGCTCGATCCGCTCCTCATCGGCAGCATCTTTCCGAGCGACGGCGTGGACCGGATCGTGGTGACTCCGCGGCAGGTGCCGCCGCTCCTGCCGGCCGCGCTGAAGGCGGTGGAGGACCGCACCTTCGATACCAACTGGGGCGTCGACCCGCTGGGCATCCTGCGGGCGGGCTGGATCGACCTGCGCTCGCACCGCTACGAGGAGGGCGCCAGCACACTGACCCAGCAGCTCGTGCGCAGCTACTTCCTCACCAACCGGCAGACGCTCGGGCGCAAGTTCCGCGAGGCGGTCATGGCGGTGGCGCTCACCGCCCACTTCAGCAAGGCGGATCTCATGAACGCCTACATCAATGAGATCTTCCTCGGACAGGACGGCAACCGCTCCATCCACGGCTTCGGACTGGCGAGCGAGTTCTATTTCGGCAAGCCGCTGTCGGAGCTCGACCTGCCGCAGATCGCGACACTGGTCGCCATCGTGCGCGGCCCCACTTATTACGACCCCCGCCGATATCCGCGGCGGACGCTGGCGCGGCGGGATCTGGTGCTTGAGATCCTGGCGCAGCGTGGAGTGGTCGCGCCCGCTCAGGCGCGGATGGCGCAGCGCCAGCCGCTGGGGGTCACCACCGGCGCCTCGGGTGCCTACTACCCGGCGTATCTCGACCTCGTGCGCCGCACGCTGCAGCGCGACTACCCGGAGAAAGAGCTGACGGAGTCCGGGCTCAGGGTCTACACCAGCCTGCAGCCGCGGGCGCAGGAGTTGGCCGAGAGCGCGCTCGATGCGCAGCTGCGGGCGCTCGATGAGCGGCATCACCGCGGCAGCGCGAAGCTGGAAGGAGCGGTCATCGTCACCTCGCCCCAGAGCGGTGACGTGCTCGCGATCGTGGGCGGACGGGACGTCGATTTCGACGGGTTCAATCGTGCGCTGGATGCGCAACGCTCCATCGGCTCGCTGGTGAAGCCTTTCATCTATCTGACTGCGATCGAGACGGGGCGCTACAACGCGGCCACGGTCATCCAGGATCAGGCAGTGAGCATCAAGCTCGCCAACGGCCGCTACTGGCGTCCCCACAACTTCACGCGCCGCACCTACGGGCCGGTGCCGGTCGTGCGCGCGCTCGGGGACTCGCTGAACCTCGCTACGGTGGGCGTCGGCATGGACGTCGGCCTGAGTCAGATCTCGAGCACGCTGCAGCGCTTCGGACTGGCGCAGGCGCCGGATCAGGTGCCGGCGATGCTGCTCGGGGCGATCGACATCTCGCCGCTCGAGGTCGCGCAGCTCTACAACGGCCTCGCCAATGGCGGATTCCGCACTCCGCTGCGGGCCGTGCAGGCGGTGGTGAGCGCAGACGGCAGGCCGCTGCAGGCATTTCCGCTGCAGGTGACGCAGGTGGCCCCGGCCGCGGACGTCGATCAGGTCGACAGCATGATGGAGCAAGTCATCACTCACGGCACCGGCGTCCCGGCGCTGCGCATCCTGCCGCCCGGATTCGTGACGGCAGGCAAGACCGGAACGTCCTCCGAGGATCGCGACAGCTGGTTCGCGGGGTTCTCGGGCGGCGATCTCGCGGTGGCGTGGGTAGGGTACGATCATTACCAGCCGACCGGGCTCACGGGCTCGGAGGGCGCGCTGCCGGTCTGGGCGCACCTCATGGCCTCGCTCGGCACGCCCTCGCTCGAGATGCCGGAGCCCGAGGGTGTCACCGACACCTGGATCGACTACCTGACGGGCATGGGAGCGCAACCCGGCTGCCCGGGAGCGGAGCCCGTGCAGGTCGCCCTGCCGACGGGCACGCAGGTGCCGCCGATGCCGGGATGCGGCGGCGGGACGACCGCGGGGACGCTGTTCGAACGGGCCGGGCAATGGTTGCACCGGGTGACCCGTTGAGGTGTTGGAAGTCATGAAGGTGATGTTGGGTGTGCTCGCGCTCGGTGGATTGCTGACGGGCTGCGCGTTGCTGGGGCCGCCGCCGCAGGTGGGTCCGGCCGAGAGTACCGGCGGCTACGACCGGCCTGCGCCGCAGGCGCAAGCGCCAGGAGCGACCGGCGTGGCGCCCGCCGCGCAGCCGGCGCCGTTCCAGCCGGCGCCGGCGCAACCGCAGCAACCCCCGCCGCCGGTGCCGAAGGAGTTCGTGCTCGGGGCCGCCGCCACGGCGCTGGTGGGCGAGGCGCACACCCAGGAGCGGAGCCGCGATTTCGGCCTGGCGGCGCAGACGCTGGAGCGGGCGCTCAGCATCGAGCCGCGCAATCCGCTGGTGTGGATCGAGCTGGGACGCGAGAACATCCTCGCCGGCAACCCGACGCAGGCTTACGGCATGGGGCGCAAGGCGCTGTATCTGGCGAGCGGCGACAGCCGCGCGCAGGCGCGCGCGTGGGAGCTGATCGCCGCCTCGCTGCGCGCGCAGGGGCGCAACGACGAGGCTTACGTGGCCGAGGAGAAGGCGGTCAGTCTCAGCCCCAACTGAGGACCGCGCAGTCAGGCACAGGGATGTGCCCCGCCGCCGCAGGTGGCTTGTCAAAGTAGCTGCTGCCACAATCTCCAGAACCAGCCCTTCATCCGCTGCAGCTCGCCCTGCGCGCGCACCGCCTGCCAGTCAACCCGCTTGCCGTGGCGGATATCGTTGCGGATGATCGCGCGGATCTGATCCGCCGTGGTCTTGCCGAGCACCACGACATCGACCTCGTCGTTGAAGAGGATGCTCCGCTGGTCGAAGTTGGAGGAGCCGACCAGCGACCAGACATCGTCCACCACCATGCTCTTCGAATGTACGATGCCGTCGCTGCGCTCGTAGACTTTGATGCCCGCTGCCAGCAGCTCTGGATAATAGGAGCGTTGCACCGCGAGCACGGCGCCGACGTCGCTGTGTGAAGGCAGAAGTATGCGTACGTCGACACCGCGGCGGGCCGCTGCTCTCAGCGCGCGCAATTCCCGGTGTGTCGGGACGAAGTAGGCGGCGGTGATCCACACGCTGCTCTGCGCTGAGCGTATGGCGGTCAGAACTGACACGTAGTAGCGCGTGGCGAGCCTGACCGGGCTGCTGCCTATCACGCGCACGACTTCCTTGCCCTGCGGCGCGATCTTTACCGGTGTCTGCGGCGGCAGCGGCGGTCCCTTTTGCTCGCGCCAATGCGCGCGGAAGAGCCGGGTGAGCTCGGGTACCACCGGGCCGCGAATCTCCAGGTCGAGGTCGTGCCAGACCGGATGGCCGGCCTGGGCCGGCGGCTGCCGGCTGCCCCCGAGCGCGTGTGCGAGCGGCGGCGCGCTCTCGTAGGTCGTGCTCAGATTCACGCCGCCGACGATGGCCAGCCGGTCGTCGGCGATGAGGATCTTGCGGTGATCGCGCTCGTTCAGCGCCACGGGACCCTCGAGGAGGCTGATCGGGTTGTACTGCACGAGCTGCACGCCCGCTGCCCGCAGGCGGGCGAAGAACGCCGCCGGGGTGCCGAGCGAGCCGATCGCATCGTAGATCACCCTGACGCGCACCCCGGCGCGGCTCCTGGCCACGAGCACGTCGCTGAGCTTGCGTCCGCCGCTCTCCACGTCCTGCAGGATGTAGTACTCGAGGTCGAGAGACCGTCGCGCCCCCTGCATGGCGGCGAACATCGCCGGAAAGGTCTGGGCGCCGTCCTGCAGGACGCGAACGCTGTTGCCGGCGTAGAGCGGGCTCTCGGCGATGATCTGCTCGAGCGCGAGCTGGCGATCGAAGGCGTCGGCATTGGGCGCCTGGGCGTTGACGCGGGCGAGCGCACGTCTCGCCTCCCGGGTCGAGAGCGGGCCGCGGGAGCCGTAGACCTGGATCTGCTGCGTTCCGGCGGCTTCCTGCAGCAGCTGACGCTCGTGAACCGCCGGCAGCTGTGCACAGCCGCAGAGCGCGATGACGGCGGCAAGCAGGACGATACTGCGCATCGATCGTGGGTGATCAAGATTCGTGCCTGCCTAGAAGGTGAAAGTCATCGCCGCCGTAAATAATCGCGCACCGTCCGTGTACGGCATCTGAAAATGCTCGTATTCCAGCCGCGCGCCGATCGGACCCCAGTGCGTCTGTATGCCGGCGCCCCACACGAAGCTGGTGCCGCTGCGGTTCAGCGCGAAGAGCGTATTGCCGGGCCCCTGCAGGTCGCCGCTCAGGGTCCAACGCGCGCCGCCGGCTTTGGCGAAGAGGTCCACCGCGCCGAGCGGCAGCAGTCCCACTCCGGAGATATCGAACGCGCGGGCATCTGCGTGACCGAACGGCGCGCTGCCGCCGAGCAGGCCCGCGCTCTGATGGCCGAGATCGACGTAGTTGGCTTCCACCGCGAAGGGCGGAATCGGCCGGTATCCGAGGATCGCCTTCCAGGCGTTGTCGTCGATCTTGAAGCCGTATCCGGTGGTGCCGAAGACGTTGTTCACCTGCGCTCTGACATAGCCCGCGCCAACGTAGAGCCCCGTGTCGGCCGCCGCCGCGGCCCCCGAGGGGCCCGACCAGGTGCCGTCCTGCTCCTGCGCACGGGCCACGCCGACGGCGGCGATGGCGCCCAGGGCGCAGACGAGTACTCCGACAAAACGCATCGAATGTCGCATGATCGCCACTCCGTGCCGGGCCGCAGCGTCCGGTTCGTGTGACCCGTAGCGAGGAGCGTTCCCGCGCAGCGGGGGCGCGCGCTGGGCCGGGCACGCTGCCCGCACCGGCGCTTCGTGCTAGGCGTGTCGGGACTCGAGCTCCGCGACGACCTGGTCGAGCCGCAGGCCGCGGCTTCCGAGGAGCAGCAGCAGGTGGTAGAGGAGGTCGGCCGATTCCGCAATCACCTTGTCGTCCGTCTCCGCCACCGCGGCCAGAGCAACTTCCAACCC
>JASHVV010000188.1 GCA_030044385.1 Gammaproteobacteria bacterium | reverse complement strand
GGATCCAGGCCGACGAACGGCTCGTCGTACAGCAGCACCTCCGGATCCATGACGATCGCGCGCGCCAGCGCCACGCGCCGCGCCATGCCGCCCGAGAGCTCCGCCGGCATCAGCTCCGCCGCGCCGCGCAGGCCTACCGCCTCGAGCTTGGTGAGCACCAGCTTGCGGATGAGGGATTCCGGCAGGTTCGTGTGCTCGCGCACGGGAAAGGCAACGTTCTCGAACACCGTGATGTCGGTGAGCAGCGCGCCGTTCTGGAACAGCATGCCCATGCGCCGGCGGGCTGCGTAGAGTTCCGAGCCGGAGAGACCGGCGATGTCGCGGCCGAATACCGCCACCTGGCCGCGATCGGCGAGGACCTGGCCGGTGATGAGGCGCAGCAGGGTCGTCTTGCCGGTGCCGCTCGGTCCCATCACCGCCGTGATCAGCCCGCGCCGCACGCGGATGTCGAGCCCGGCGAAGATCGGCCGGCCGTCGACGGCGTAGTGCACATCGCGCACGTCGACGACCGCGTCGTCCGCCGGAGCGGACGACGCGGTCTGGATTGCCGAGCCGGTCATCCTGGGCTCATCGATCCCGGCGCCGCTCAAGCGGCCTGGCTTTCCATCTCAGGGCTGTAGCGGCCGGCGGTCGCGAGCCCGTTGAGCTTGGCACGGCGGGCAAACTCGTTCTGCCCGGCGACGAAGGTTGCCGTGTTGCCGCCCCACGCCTTGAGCGCAGTGTCCTGCAGGGCACGACCGTAGCTGAAGGTCAGCGCCCAGGGCAGCGGGCCCATGCGGTTCATCAGGGACAGGTGCAGCGTCGCCTCGGTCGAGGACTGGCCGCCGGAGAGGAAGGCGATGCCGGGCACGGCCGGGGGCACGTGGCGCTTCAGCGTCCGCAGCGTCGCCTCGGCCACCGCCTCGGGCGGCGCGCGATTCGCGGCCTTCTTGCCGGAGATGACCATGTTGGGCTTGAGAACGATGCCCTCGAGGTAGATCCGGTGCTCGAACAGCTGGTTGAACACGGCATTGAGCGTGGCGTTGGTCACTTCCTCGCAGCGCTCGATGGAGTGATCGCCGTCCATGAGCACTTCCGGCTCCACGATCGGCACGATGTCGTTCTCCTGACAGAGCGCGGCGTAGCGGGCCAGCGCATGAGCGTTGGCCTCGATGCCGAATGGGGTCGGAATGCCGGCGGCGATGTCGATCACCGCCCGCCACTTCGCGAAGCGCGCCCCGAGCGAGCGGTACTCGATGAGCCGCTCGCGCAGGCCGTCCAGCCCTTCCGTGATGGTCTCGCCGGGAAAGCCGGCGAGCGGCTTCGCGCCGAGATCGACTTTGATGCCCGGGACCATGCCATGCTGGGCCAGGTACTGCGGGAAGGGAGTGCCGTCGCGCGTCTTCTGCCGGATGGTCTCGTCGTAGAGGATCACTCCGCTGATCGCCTCGTCCGCGCCCGCGGCAGTGAACAGCATCTCACGGTAGGTGCGGCGGTGCTCCTCGGTGGAGTCCAGCCGGATACCGTCGAAGCGCTTCTTGATGGTGCCGCCGCTCTCGTCGGCGGCCAGAATCCCCTTGCCCTTGGCCACCATCGCCTGGGCGATGCGGGCAAGCTCGTTGCGATTCATCGTTTCTTTCCTCCAGCAATGGCGCGGCCATCCGTGGGCACATCGATCGTGCCGCCGGCGTCCGCCCCGGGTCGTTCGCGTGATTGGAAGGCGGAAGGATACCAAATAGCGTCAGCGCTTGGTTCGGGGAGCAATCAGTACTAAAATAGTCCTACTTCGACAGCCACCCGGGTTCCGGGCATACCCCATGGTCCGTATCAGCCGACTCACAGACTACGCCACCGTGCTGCTCGCCGTGCTCGCCGAGCAGCCGGCCCGCGTGCAGACCGCCGCGGCGCTGGCGGAGCAGACCCACATTGCGGCGCCGACCGTCAGCAAGCTGCTGAAGCAGCTGCAGCGCGCCGGCCTCGTGGCCTCGACGCTGGGCCTGCACGGCGGCTACCAGCTCGCGCGCCCGGCGACCGAGATCAGCGCCGCAGCCATTCTCGACGCCATGGAGGGGCCGGTGGCGCTCACCGACTGCTCGGTCGGCGCCGGCCAATGCGACATCGAGGAGACCTGCCGGGTCGGGCGCGTGTGGCAGCGGCTGAACCTCGCCATCCGGCGCTCCCTGTATGACGTCAGCCTGGCGCAGCTCGCCGGCATCGATCCCACGCAGGTCGCGCTCCCGGCCCTCGAGCGCGACATGAAGGCGGCC
This sequence comes from Gammaproteobacteria bacterium, assembly GCA_030044385.1. GTDB lineage: Bacteria > Pseudomonadota > Gammaproteobacteria > Steroidobacterales > Steroidobacteraceae > 13-2-20CM-66-19. The sequence goes on along the minus strand of JASHVV010000188.1, from coordinate 9,873 downwards.
GCCTCGCGAACGATCGTCCGGTCCTGAAACGCATCATGAGTGAAACCGCAAAACAGCTCGAAGGCCTGCTCACCCGCGGCTACCAGCACGGGTTCGTCACCGACATCGACGCCGATACGGTCCCGCCCGGCCTCGACGAGGACGTGGTGCGGCTCATCTCCCGCAAGAAGGGCGAGCCGGCATTCCTCACCGAGTGGCGCCTGAAGGCGCTGCGGCACTGGCTCACCCAGAGCGAGCCGCACTGGCCGCACGCCCGCTATCCGGCGATCGACTATCAGGCGATCTCCTACTACTCCGCGCCGAAGGCGCAGACCGACGGACCGAAGAGCCTGGACGAAGTCGATCCGAAGCTCCTCGAGACCTACGAGAAGCTGGGAGTGCCGCTGCACGAGCGCGCGCGCCTGGCGGGCGTGGCGGTGGACGCGGTGTTCGACAGCGTCTCGGTCGCGACCACCTTCAAGGAGCGCCTGCACGAGGCCGGGGTCGTGTTCTGCCCGTTCTCCGAGGCGGTACAAAAGCACCCTGAGCTCGTCGAGCGGTATCTCGGCAGCGTCGTGCCCTACACCGACAACTTCTTCGCCTCGCTGAACTCCGCCGTGTTCTCCGACGGCTCCTTCGTCTACGTGCCGAAGGGCGTGCGCTGTCCGATGGAGCTGTCGACCTACTTCCGCATCAATGCGGCGAAGACCGGACAGTTCGAGCGCACGCTGATCATCGCGGACGAGGGGGCGCACGTATCCTATCTCGAAGGCTGCACTGCACCGATGCGGGATGAGAACCAGCTTCACGCCGCTGTCGTTGAGTTGGTTGCATTGGATGACGCCTACATCAAATATTCCACGGTGCAGAACTGGTACCCCGGTGATGCGGAGGGCGTGGGCGGCATTTACAACTTCGTCACCAAGCGCGGCGAGTGCCGGGGCAGGAGCTCCCACATCTCCTGGACGCAGGTGGAGACGGGCTCCGCGATCACCTGGAAGTACCCGAGCTGCATTCTGCGCGGCGACGGCTCGAGCGGCGAGTTCTACTCCGTCGCGACGGTCAACAACTACCAGCAGGCGGATACCGGGACGAAGATGATCCATATAGGCCGCGACACCCGCAGCACCATCATCTCCAAGGGCATCTCCGCCGGCCGCGGACAGAACACCTACCGCGGCCTGGTGAAGATCCTGCCGAGCGCGCACGGCGCGCGCAATTTCACGCAGTGCGACTCGCTCCTCATGGGCGGCAAGTGCGGCGCGCACACCTTCCCGTACGTCGAGGTCAAGAACCCCTCGGCGACCGTGGAGCACGAGGCAAGCACCTCGAAGATCAGCGAGGACGAGCTCTTCTACTGCCTCGCGCGCGGCATCGCGGCGGAGGATGCCGTCAACCTGATCGTGAGCGGCTTCTGCAAGTCCGTGTTCAAGGAGCTGCCGATGGAGTTCGCGGTCGAGGCGCAGAACCTGCTCGCGGTCAGCCTCGAAGGCGCGGTCGGCTAGACGAAAGAGAGTGAGATGCTGAAGATCGAGAATCTGCACGTCAAAGTCGACGGCAAGGAGATCCTGAAGGGCCTGACGCTCGCGGTTCCGACCGGCGAGGTGCATGCCGTCATGGGACCGAACGGCTCGGGCAAGAGTACGCTCGCAAACGTACTCGCGGGGCGTCCGGGATACGAAGTCACCGCGGGCTCCGTGACCTACCAGGGACACGACCTGCTGGCGCTGCCGCCGCAGGAGCGGGCGCGCGCGGGCGTATTCCTCGGCTTCCAGTACCCGGTGGAGATCCCCGGCGTCAACAACGTCTATCTGCTCAAGGCCGCGGTGAATGCCGCGCGCAAGCACCGCGGGCTCGAGGAAGTCGATGCGTTCGAGTTCCTGACGCTGGTGCGGGAAAAAATGCGCCTGATGCGCATGGAGGAGAGCATGCTCTCCCGCGGGGTCAACGAAGGCTTCTCCGGCGGCGAGAAGAAGCGCAACGAGATCCTGCAGATGCTGGTCCTCGAGCCGCGGCTCGCCATCCTGGATGAGACCGACTCCGGCCTCGACATCGATGCGCTCAAGATCGTCGCGCACGGGGTCAACACCCTGCGCTCGCCGGAGCGCTCCCTGGTGCTCGTGACGCACTATCAGCGGCTGCTCGACTACATCGTCCCGGATCATGTGCACGTCCTGGTCAAGGGACGCATCGTGCGCAGCGGCGACAAGTCGCTTGCCCTGGAGCTCGAGCGGCGCGGCTATGACTGGGTGACCGGCGAGGCGGCTTAGCGATGAGCGCTGTGCTTTCCAAGCGTATCCTGGACGAGTACGCCGCCGTGCACGACAGGCTTCCGGCTGACGTGGTCAGCCCGGAGCGGCGCAACGAGGCGATCCACGCGCTTGCCGCGCGAGGGCTGCCCACCACGCGGGACGAGAACTGGCGCTATACCAACCTGCGCCCTCTCGAGCGGGCGCGCTTCGTGCCGGTTCCGGCCCCGGCTGGCGCGCCGGTACCTGCGCTGCCGGCAGGCTCGAGCCTGCCCGCGAGACTGGCAGGCTTCGCGCGCCACACGTTCGTGGATGGGGTTTTCGCGCCGGAGCTGTCGTCGCCTGGGGAGCAGGCCGGGCTCACGACGGTCGCGCGGCTGCCGCGTGCCCTGTCCGCCCTGAGCAGCCTGCCCGAGGCACGCCTGGCACTTCTCAACGAGGCGTTTGCCACCGACACAGCAGCCATCCGCGTGACTGGCGGCGCCGCTGCTCCGCAGTTCATCGAGTTGGTATTCGTCGCAGTCGCGGGCGCGGATGCGGGTGCATCCTATCCGCGCGTGTTCATCGCTCTCGATCCGGGCACCCGCCTGATCCTGGTGGAGCGGCACGTCAGCGCCGGCAGCGGCGCCCACTTCGTCAACAGCTCGGTCCATGTGGACGCCGGCCGCGGTGCCCATCTGACGCACTACCGCCTGCAACAGGCGGGCGTCAAATCGACATGGCTGGATACGCTGTCGGCCGTGCTGGCAGCGGACGCCCGCTACGGGCTGCTGGCCATCAACACCGGCGGGCTGTCGGCCCGCAGCACGACGCACGTGCAGATGGCCGGAGCCGGCGCAGAGCTCACCCTGTCGGTGGCGGCGCTCGGCGATCGGCAGCAGGTGCAGGATCACTTCGCGCTGGTGGAGCACGTCGCGCCGCGCGCTCGCACGGAGCAGACGTTCCGCGGGATCGCCTCGGGACGCGCCCGCGTCGCATTCAACGGCAAGATTGCCGTCGGGGAGGCCGCCGCAGGGACCGACTCGCGTCAGTCGCTCCGGGGCCTGCTCGCCGGACCGGAGGCAGAGATCGACGTGCGTCCGCAGCTCGAGATCTACACGGACGACGTGCGCTGCAGCCACGGCGCGACGGCGGGCAAGCTGGACGACGACATGCTCTTCTATCTTCTATCCCGCGGCTTGTCTCCCGAAGCGGCGCAGCGTCTCCTCAAGTGGGCATTCCTCGAGGACGTCGTCTCGAAGATCGAGATACCCGAGCTCAGGCGGCAGATCGAGCACGACCTTGCCGGCCAGATGGCCGACGCCGCTTCATTGAAGGAGCTTCTCTGATGGCTGTGACGGCTGACCGCATTGCGCCTGCGCCCGTGCTCGATGTCGAGCGCGTGCGCCGGGACTTCCCCATTCTCGAGCGGACGGTCAACGGCCATCCGCTGGTGTACCTCGACAGCGCCGCGTCCTCGCAGCGTCCGCTGCCTGTCCTGCGGGCTGTGGAGCGGTACGAGACGCATTGTCACGCCAATGTTCACCGCGGCGTCCATGCCCTCAGTCAGGCCGCCACGGAGGCGTACGAGGGAGCACGCGAGCGCGTGCGCCGGTTCATCAATGCGCACTCCACCAGGGAGATCATCTTCGTCCGGGGCACGACCGAAGGCATCAACCTCGTCGCGCAGTCATATGCGCGGCCGCGCTTCGGACCGGGCGACGAGATCCTGATCACCGGCCTCGAGCATCACGCCAACATCGTCCCCTGGCAGATGGTTCGCGACCAGACGGGCTGCACGCTGAAAGTGGCGCCCATCAATCGCCGCGGCGAGGTCGAGCTCGACCCGTTCCTGGCGATGCTGTCGCCCCGCACCCGCCTCGTCGCGATCGCGCATGTCTCGAATGCGCTGGGCACCGTTTTGCCGGTGAAGCGGATGATCGACGCCGCGCACGCGCACGGGGCCGTCGTGCTGGTCGATGGTGCCCAGGCGATCCCGCACTCCGTGGTCGATGTCCGCGCGCTGGGCTGCGACTTCTACGCTTTCTCCGGTCACAAGCTCTACGGGCCGACCGGCATCGGCGTGCTCTACGGCCGCGAGGAGCTGCTCGCCGCCATGCCGCCCTGGCAGGGCGGCGGCGACATGATCCGGACCGTCTCGTTCGATAAGACGACGTACAACGAGCTGCCCTGGAAGTTCGAAGCCGGGACGCCCAACATGTCCGGAGCCGTCGGCCTCGCCGCGGCAATGGATTACGTGGAAAGCCTCGGCGTCGGCGCGATCGCCGCGCACGAGCAGCGGCTGCTGGCGCAGGCCACGCGCGAGCTGGAGCGCATTCCCGGGATCGAGATCATCGGCACCGCCCCTCACAAGGCGGCGGTGCTGTCCTTCACCCTGGCCGGCGTCCACCCGCACGACCTCGGCACGATCCTGGATGCCGAGGGGGTGGCGGTGCGCACCGGCCACCACTGCGCCATGCCCGTGATGACGTTCTTCGATATTCCGGCCACGGCGCGCGCGTCCTTCGCTTGCTACAACACCGAGGCCGACGTGGCCAGCCTGGTGGCTGCCCTGACGAAGGCGCGCGAGGTGTTCGCCTGATGGACCTCAAGGAGCTCTACCGCGACGTCATCCTCGATCACAACAAGCGGCCGCGGAATTTCGGGCGAATCGAGCCCTGCGACGCCCACGCCGAGGGCCACAACCCTCTGTGCGGAGACCGCCTGACCCTGTATCTGCGCCTGAAGGACAACCGCATCGAGGACATCCGCTTCGAGGGCAAGGGCTGCGCGATCTCGACCGCCTCCGCCTCGCTCATGACCGAGGCCGTCAAGGGCAAGGACAAGGGGACGGTGAGCGACCTCTATGGCCGGATCCATTCTCTTTTGACACAGCAGGACGCCGTACCCGACGCGTCGCTCGGGAAGCTGGCCGCCCTCTCCGGCGTGCGCGAGTTCCCGGCCCGCGTCAAGTGCGCCAGCCTCTGCTGGCATACCCTGAGCGCCGCGCTGGAGCGCGGTGCGGCGACCGTCTCCACGGAGTGAGCGCTCGATGCGTACCCATGAGAACGAGCCCTTCGTCGTCAACCGCGAAGTCCGCGCGGTGATCGTCCCCGCCGGCGTCGAGGTCAGCCTCAAGCCCGGCCAGTCCGGCTACATCACGCAGGCCCTCGGCGGCAGCTTCACGGTCTACATGGAGGGCAACCTCTTCCGGATCGCCGGCGAGGATGCCGACGCCATCGGCAAGGAGCCCGTGAAGCCGCCGGAGCTGCCTCCCAACTCCACCGACAATGACGTTCGTGAGCTCGCCTGGGCCCAGATGCGCACCTGCTACGACCCGGAGATCCCGATCAACATCGTGGACCTCGGCCTGGTGTACGACTGCACCGTGCAGCCCAACGAGGACGGCACGCGCAGCGTCGAAGTCCGACTCACCCTCACCGCCCCCGGCTGCGGCATGGGCGAGATCCTGGTCGACGATGTCAAAGACAAGATCGAGCGCATCCCAACCGTCCGCGAAGCGCGCGTCGAGCTGACGTTCGACCCGCCGTGGAGCCAGAGCATGATGTCCGAAGAGGCGCGGCTGCAGACAGGGATGTATTACTGACATGCCCTGGGTCGACGTAGGCAACGCCGCGGACCTTTCCGAGTCCACTCCCCTCTCCGCCGAGGTCGACGGCCTCGCGGTCGTCATCGTGCGCTGCGGCAGCGATCTCTATGCCGTCGAAGACCGCTGCACGCACGACGGCGAGCCCCTGGAGGGCGCCGAGGTCGAGTCCTGCCAGATCATCTGCCCGCGCCACGGCGCCCGGTTCTGCCTGCGCACCGGCGAGGCGCTGACGCCGCCGGCCTATGAGCCGCTGCGCACCTACGCGGCGCGCGAAGAGAACGGCAGGCTGCTGCTCGAGCAGCCCGATTGACCTCGGAGATCATCTGCTCAGACGCCGGTCACAGTCGGCAAGGGTATACTCCCCCGACCACGCCGAGGCCGAGAATCGTTTTACGGCCTGTGCTCGCAACGCGAAATATTCAGGCTCGTCACCGGCGCGGCAAGCGAAGTTGGCGAACACGTTGAGCAGGTAGTCGCTGCGCGGATAGCGGGTCACGAGCTCCTGGAAGCCGCTCTTCATCGAGCCCCAATCGGCGAGGCCATCGGTGAAGATGTCCTCCGTATCACCGGAGAGCTTGGCAAACATCCAATAGAGTCTGGTGTACATCTCGAATCCGGTGCGCGGGGCGGTACTGGCGTACTCGGCATTGATGAATTGATCCACCTTCCGATAGGACCCGTACCACCGCGGCATCAGCGCGCGGAGCATCTCCTGGTAAAGCGGCAGGTAGTCCGGGAATCGCGCCGCGCCCGCATCGAAGGTTCCGCGCAAGGCCGCGAGGTTCTGCGCCTGATCAATACCGACCTCGAACGACAGCTCATACCAGAGCGGCGTTGACCCCGCACTCGCCGGCGCCGAGCGCAGAGAAGTGGCAGCCATCTCCACTCGGGCCGCGAACCACAGCCAGCCGGCGCCGCTCACACTGTTCGCATACCCGCCGCCACGCGCCGCCCACGCCCAGTCCTCGAATGCCATTGCCTCGATCAGGGTGGGTAGAGGCGAGCGCGGGTAAGCCCGCCGCCACTCGGCCGTATGGCGTAGTACTTCCGGCATCGTGATGCGGCCATATTCGAACAGATTGTCGAGGCCGCCCACCGCGGCCGCGTAGGTCGAGCCCCCGGCCGGAAGGTCGGCGAAGGGAGTGCGGACGCGCAGCAGGCTCTCGAGGCCGCCGAAGTCGTCGTAAATGAACTCCCGTTGCGCCGTGCAGGCCGCCTGGCTCGAAAGGACCGGCAGATCGGTGCGCAGATCATGCGGTCCGAGCGGGGCCGCGCGGCTCGCAGGCGCTTCCACGCATCGCCACCGGTCAGCTTGCATCAGGCGGCGCAGCCGCTCGATCAGTGAGCTGTTGACGAGCCCCGGGAGCCTGTGACTGGCCGTGTCGAGCATGGTGAGGCGCAGAACGTGCGCCAGAGCGAGTGTGGTCTGATTCGAGAGATCCGTTGCGCTCTGCTGGTTCTGCGAGTTGTCATTGGAAGCCTCCGCCGCCACGGCCTGCGCCCAGGCGAGGCGCAGGCGCACGAACTCCATCATGAGCGCTCCGAGCGGTCGTTCGGGGCGCGGCAGATGCTCCTGGCGCAAACGGTCGTAGGCGGACTGCCAGAACGGAACGATCTGGCTCTTGAACTGCTCGGCAACGAACTCGTTGCTGACCAGACCGGCCTGGCTCTGAGCCATGAGGGTCTGCCAGAGGATGAGGTCGCGCGACTCGCCGTCGACGTACCAGAGATGCGACTCGAAGAACCGCTGCGGAGCGGTGAGTCGAGACCCGATTCCGCCGACCTCCCAGAGGCCGGCCGCGGTCAGAGCGAGCACGACGGCGCCTGCGGAGAGCAGCCGGCGCAGCGACAGCGGACGGCGTGGCACGACTTCGAGCGGGCGAGCCAGCGCCCAGCCCAGACAGAATCCGCTGATCAGTCCGCCGACGTGCGCAGCATTGTCGATGCCGACCTGCAGTGCGCCGCTGATCAAGCTGAAGAGCACGAAGGCGAGCGTGCTCAGCCAGTAGGCGCGGATTACTCTGAGCGGCACCCGCGTCTGTCGCTTTGTGAGGAAGGCGAGGAAGGCGCCGAAGACGCCGAAGATGGCGCCGGAGGCGCCCACGCTGACGAGGACCGGATTCCAGGCGATGCTGCTCAGGCTCGCGAGCACGGCCGCGGCAAGATAGAGCGTCAGAAAAGTCCAGCGGCCGAAGAGGCGTTCGGTGAACCGCCCGACGTTCCAGAACACCCACATGTTGATCAGGAGGTGCAAGGGGCTGAGATGCAGGAAGGCGGCCGAGAGAAGGCGCCACCACTGACCACCTACCGTCAGCGGACCGTTATTGGCACCCCACCGCGCGAGCTCCTGTAGACCGAACCCGTCGACCCGACGCATGGCAATCGCCATTGCGATGAAGACGACAAAGTTGACGGCTACCAGGACCTGGGTGACCCGGGGTGCTCCTTGGGCGCGCAGGCAACGGTTGAACTCACGAAGCTCGCGCCACTCCTCTCCGAAGCCGGACGTCTGGGCCGCCGGCAGCAGGGATGTCAGCCGGGCGGCGCGCTCCGCCGAGTCAACCTGGAACGCGTAGTGCCTGCGGCGGTAGCCGTGATGCACCTCGAACCGCACCACCCGCTCGTCCTGGGCAACATTCCGGATCTCCGCGAGTGGGATCGGCAGGTCCGCCTGGATCGGCATTCCCAGCCAGGTGCGCTGCCAGCCACGCAGGATGATCTCGGCCGGACCGATCTCGAGCGACCCGCGGCCATAGAGCCGCAGGCGCTGCGCCTTGGCGCACAGCCAGCCCCACAGCCCGGACTGGCGGGTAAACTCGATCGGCCAGTCGCTCGTGCCGCTCTCATCCAGCCCGGCAGCGCCATCACGCTGCTCGAGCTCCGCCAGCAGGTGGGCAAAATCCAGCGGCCGGCTGTTGCGATCTATCGTGCACTCGAGATCGCGCAGCTGCTCAGTCGAGTAACCGGTGAAGTCGATCGTCCCGTCCGGACGTCCACCCTCGCTCCTCATGCCCGCCTCTCCCGATCGTAGAGAAGATCCGCCTGCTTCGCTCGTCAGGCTGCCTCAATGCGTTGCCGGCTGCGCGTTCCCGCTCTGCGGGCCAGCGGTATGACGTAGAAATTAGCGAAGATACCCGCCACGCCCAGAATGACCGGCGGCAGGCTCTTCAGCGGCGGAAGTTCCAGCAAGCAGTACCAGAGAAGCGCGTTGATCGCTAGCCACACTCCGATGGCGACGATGACGCCGGCGATGCGGGCGAAGACGGGAGTCTGAGCGGCCGACCCCGAAGGGGGCGGCACCAGATTCGGCGGCCGACCGGAGTCCTGCGGGACCATGCCACCCGCGACACCCAAGTTGCTCGGACGCCTGGATCTGGACAGGCCAAGACGCATGTACCGCACGAAACGCCACGCGGCGTACGCGATGACCAAAACCAATAACGCCAGTCGTGTCTGCTTGTCCATGGATCCCCCCGAACTCTGCATACAGCATCGCGAAGCAGCTCGCAAGCTTTTGAATCACAGCCGTTTTTGCTGCTTGCCCGACTTGCCGACGCCGACCCCGGCGCGACCCCAGCAGGTATAATTCACGCATGATGCCAGCTTTGATCGAGCGCCTGCGCTCGGAAATCGCAGGACTCAGGGAACAGGGTCTCTACAAGGGCGAGCGCGTGCTCGCGGGGCCGCAGGGCGGCACGGTGCGGACCGGGGAGCGCGAGGTGATCAACCTCTGCGCGAACAACTACCTCGGCCTCGCCAATCACCCGGCGGTGCGGGAGGCGGGGCATCGCGCCCTCGACCGCTTCGGGTTCGGGATGGCTTCCGTGCGCTTCATCTGCGGCACGCAGACGGTGCACAAGCAGCTCGAGGAGGCGCTGAGCCGCTTCCTCGGCACCGAGGACGCCATTCTCTACTCCTCGTGCTTCGATGCGAACGGCGGTCTCTTCGAGACGCTGCTCGATGAGCGGGACGCGATCATCTCCGATGCGCTCAATCACGCCAGCATCATCGACGGCATCCGCCTCTGCAAGGCGCAGCGTCACCGCTACGCCAACA
>JASHVV010000187.1 GCA_030044385.1 Gammaproteobacteria bacterium | reverse complement strand
ATCACGATGGGAGTGATGGCGAAGCGCGGATCGTCCCTGAGCCGCCGGCACACGGCGTAGCCGTCCATGCCCGGCATCTCGACGTCCAGGAGGACGATGGAGGCGCCATGGGCCAGCGCGGCCTCCAGGGCCGATGTGCCGTTGTCGTAAGTCAGCGGCGCAAGGCCCACCTGCTCAGCGGCTTCCGCGAGCAGCAGCCGTCCCGTCTCCTCGTCGTCCGCGATGATCGCCAGGGGTCTTGCCGCAGTCGTGGTCATGCGCTCTCTCTTCGATCGAATGCCGTCAGTTCCGAGATCAGCGCCGGATGGGCCGAGCGCAGGCGCTCGAGCGCGCTCCAGGCCGCCGGGGAGTCGCCGGCCGCGCAGAGCTGCTCGAGCCGGCGCACGCTGTCCGCGAACGCGAGCGCGCCGACGTTGGCGGCGCTCGATTTCAACTTGTGACAGGTGGCGCGCGCCCCCGCCAGGTCGCCGGCGGTCAACGCTGCCTGCAGCTCGCCGAGAGACGTCGACGAGCCGACACTGAACAGCTCGACCAGTCTCGAATAGAGCGGGGCCCGGCCCTGAGGCCCCGAGCCGCGCAGCCGCATGACGGTCGCGGAGTCCAGCCGCGAGAGGGGCTCGGTCGTCGGGAGGGCAAGCGCCTCCGCGGGGTCGAGAGCCGCTTCGCTCGGAACCCGCGGCTCTCGCCTGCCCGGTATCCAACGCCGGAGCAACCCCTCGAGGTCATCGGGCGTATACGGCTTGCTGAGGACGTCGTTCATGCCGGCCGCCTCGCAGCGCTCGCGAACCCGCGACGGGCTGTGCGCCGTCAGGGCGACGATAGGCACGGTCGCGCTCCGGCTTCCGGAGCCTGAGCGCTTGCGCATCAGGCGGGCCGTCTCGTAGCCGTCGAAGCCGGGCATGTTGAGATCCATCAGGATCAGATCGAACCGCTCGGTGGCGCTGCGCGCCAAGGCTTCCGCTCCGTCCTTCACCCACACGGACGTGCAGCCGACCGTCTCGAGAAAGCCGCGGGCGACTTCCCCATTGACTTGCTCATCCTCCACGATCAGGACGTGGCCGCGGACGGGCTCGGCCGTGTTGCTCGAGTCTCCGCCCGGAGATCCGGCGGCGGCTCCCGCGGCCTCCGCCTGCGAGGCGCGCAATTCGAGGGGGAGCCGCACGTGGAACGTCGAGCCCACGCCGGGCGAGCTCTCGACCGTGATCCGGCCCCCCATGAGCTCGGCCAGCTCGCGGCAGATCGCCAGCCCGAGCCCGCTGCCGCCGAATCGCCGGCTGGTCGATTCATCGGCCTGGGTGAACGGCTCGAAGATCCTCGCGACCGTCGCGGCATCCATGCCGATGCCGCTGTCGGCGACCGCTATGTGCACGGCCGCACGCTCCGGCTCGGAGACCTCGACGTCGGCCTGCACCTGGATCACGCCCTGCTCGGTGAACTTGACCGCGTTACCGACGAGATTCATCACGATCTGACGGATCCTGAACGGATCGCCGATGAGGGTTTTGCCCTGCAGTGCGAGCGGGGCAGGGGCCGGCGGGCGGACTTCGAGCCGGACTCCCTTGGCCTGCGTCGTGCCGCTGAAGAGCCGGGCGCACTCCTCCACGATCCGCGCGAGATCGACCGGCAGCGACTCGAGCTCGATCTTCCGGGCCTGGGCCCGCGAGAGATCCAGCAAGTCGTTGACGATCCGCAGGAGCACCTGCGCGGAGGAGCGGATCGTCTGCGTGAGCCGTGTCTGCGTCGGTGATTGCGGCGTGCGGGCCAGCAACTCGGTCATGCCGACGACACCGTTCATCGGCGTGCGCAGCTCGTGGCTCATCCGGTCGAGGAAGTCGCTCTTGGCGCGCGCGGCATCCGCGAGCTGGCGATTGCTCTCGGAGAGCTCGCGGGTCCGGGCGGCGACTTCCGCTTCGAGCCGCTCGCGCTCACGCGCCTCGTGGCGGCGCTCGAGCTGCTGTTGGCGAAGCCGGTAACCCAGCAGGCCGAGGATGATCAGGACATATGCCGCATAGGCCCAGCGCGACGCCCAAGGCGCCGGATTGCGGTGCAGGGTGATCTCGAGCGGCGCGCTCCAGACGGAATCGGAGTCGGCGCCGCGCACTTCCAGCACGTGATCTCCCGGCTCCAGATTCGTGAGCGTGATCCGGTGCTGGGTGCCGAGGTCGATCCAGCGGTCGGTCAGCCCCGCCATGCGATAAGCGATGCGGTTGTGCCGCGGGGAGGTGAAATCGAGCACGCTGAAATCGAGCGAGACGATGTTGTCGCGATAGTCGAGCGGAATGCGGCTGCGCCGCCAGTACGGCGTCGCTCCGGGCGCGGGCACGCCCAGGATGTTGACCAGGGTGAGCGCGAGGCGGGGCGGCCGCAACGTCTCCGTGAGCCGGGAGGGATCGAAGATATTGAAGCCGCGGGGTCCGCCGAAGCAGAGCCGGCCGTCGCGCAGGCGGTAATAGGCTCCCGAGGTGAACTCCTCCCCCATGGCGCCGTCTTCCACGTGGAAGGTCTTGACGGCGCCGCTGTCCGGATCCAGGCGCATGAGGCCGGCGTTGCCGCTCATCCAGATGCGGCCGGCCGAGTCGACCAACACGCCGTTGATGGTGTCGCTCGTCAGTCCGTGGTCCAGGGAGTAAGTCCGGAACCGGATCGAGCCCGGCGCCGAGTCGGCATTCGCCGCGACCGCGAGTCCGCCGTCGTCCGTTCCGATCCAGACGCGGTCGTGCGAGTCGACCGCGAGCGAGTAGATCGTGTTCGACGGCAGGCTGTCCGGGTCGTGTGGATCGTGGCGGAAGACCTTGATCACCGTGCCGTCCGGCCGCGCGAGATCGAGGCCGCCGCCGTCGGTTCCGATCCACATGTCGCCGCGCGAATCCTCCGCGAGCGTGATGACCGCGGGCGCGCTGACCGCGCCCGGGCCCGATCCGTAGGGGAGCTGGCGCACGAGTCCCGTCGCCGGATCCACGATGTTCACACCGCCGCCGTAGGTGCCGACCCAGATCTCGCCGTTGCGGGCCTCGACTATCGTCATGATTCCCGCGGCGCTCAGCGCGTGCGGATCGCCGGGCTTGACGGGGAGCCAGGTGAGCCTGTCGTGGCGATCCAGGGTGGCGATGCCCTGATCCATGGTTCCGATCCAGAGCACGCCGCGGCGATCTTCACGCAACGCCAGCACCCGGCCGTCGTCGAGATTCGTCCGCTTCCCGGTGATGCTCTGCAGGTCGACCTTCCGGCCGGTGTCCGGGTCATATTGAACCAGGCCGCCGCCCATCGAAGCGATCCAGACACGCCCGTTTGGAGCGTCGGCGAAGGCCGTCACGAACCGTCCGTCGAGCCAGTCCGGGCGGCGCGCGCCCAGCTGCGCACTGCGCGGATCCCAGCGATCGACGCCACCGGCGCTGGTGCCGATCCACACGAGGCCGGAGCTGTCCTGATAAAGGGACATGACGAACGAGTCGCGCAGCGAGTCCGGATCATCGTGCTCGTGCCGATAGTGGACGATCGCGCCCGTCGCGCGGTCGAGCAGGTCGAGCCCTGCCGCGGTTCCCACCCAGAAATGTCCCTCCCGGTCCTCGAGGAGCGCGTGCACGTCATTGCTCGCAAGCGACGCCGGGTCGTGCGGATCGTGGCGGAAGACCTGCACGACGCGGCCGTCGCGATCCATCCGGTCGAGTCCGCCGTCGAAGGTTCCAACCCAGAGCGAGCCGCTGCGATCCTCGAGCACCTGTGTGACGAAGTCGCCGCTCAGCGACCGCGGATCACCGGGCACGGGGCGGAAGTGCCGGAAGTCCCGCCGCCCCGGCAACAGCTCATCGAGGCCCTCGTCGGTGCCTACCCAGAGATCGCCCTCGCGATCGAGCGTGAGGGCGGTCACATGATCGCTTGCCAGGGACGCGGGATTGGCGGGATCGTGACGCAGGTGCTCGATGTGATGCGAACGAGGGTCGAGCACATCCAAACCCGCGTCGGTCGTGCCGATCCAGACTCGTCCTCCGGCGTCGACTGCGAGCGCACGGACCTCGTCACTCCCCAGGGAGTTGGGATCGCGGGGCTCGTGGCGAAAGACCGTGAAGTCGTTGCTGGAGCGGTTCCAACGGGCGATGCCGCCGTTCTTGATCGCGACCCACAGATTGTGGTCCGGGCCTGCGGCGATCCGCCGAATGAAGTTGCCCGGCAGGCCGCCTTTGGCTTCGGGAGAGTATGCGTAGCGGACGAGTTGCTGGCCGTCGTAGCGCACGAGGCCGTCCTCGGTGCCGAACCACATGAACCCCTGCGAGTCCTGCAGGATCGTGTGAACGGCTCCGTCCGGCAGTCCATCCGCCGTCGTCAGGTGCGTGACAACGAGCGGCGGCGCGTCGGCCGCGGCGGCCAGCGAGGCCGCCGCGATCAGCATCAATGCTGCGCCGATGATGCGCCGGGTCGCAGCGCCGGCACGCGTGCTCGTGCTCACGGCGCCCCCATGTACGCTATTGGTTGGGTACCCAGATCTGGATGGGCGCGGGTGCCGCCGGCGCCGGCGCCTCTGAGGTGTTCCACCAGGGAACCGATCGGGTCCACGCGAAGTTGCGCGTCCACGCGAAATTCCTCGTCCAGGCGAAGTTGGTCGTTCCGGCGGAGCTCCCGGACCAGGGGTACGCCTGATCCCACGCGAAACCCTGGCTCCACGGATATCCTTCGCTCCAGCTATACCCCTGGGTGCCGGGGTACGACCCGGACCAGGTCAGCCCGTCTCCGGGCTCAGCGGTGCCCGCCGTCGGCGACTGCATGTTCATGATGTAGTAGTTGCCGCTGGCGTCTTCGTTTGCCGGGCCCTGGAAGTGTTCCGTACCGGCGAGATCGGCGCTGATGTCGAGCCCCACATTGGCGCAGTCCGTCGCCGAGCTGTTGACGGCCGCGACCGCATCGATGAGTCCGGCGCCCTGCTGGAAGACGCTGTAGGCGAGTGTCCCGGTAGACGTCACGGCGGGACGGGCGGAGGCCATCAGGCGGCATTTGACCTCGTCCGGGGTGAGCGACGGATCGGACTGCAGCATCAAAGCAACCACGCCGGAGGTCACCGCCGCCGCCTGCGACGTGCCGGACATCGTGAACAGGTCCTCGGCGATGTTCATCGAGTCAGGATCGATGTTCGCCAGATAGCTGCTGCTCGCCATGGAGCCGACCATGTGACCGCCCGGAGCGACGACCTCCGGCTTGACGAAACCCTCGTAGGTCGGACCGGTCGAGGAGAACGACGCGAGTCGCCAGTCCGCAGGGTTGTACGGCTCATAGTTGTCCGTGAGCGCGCCGACCGTGATCACGTAGGGCACGTTGCCGGGCACGTCGACCGTCATGGGGCTGGGGCCCTCGTTGCCCGATGCCACGACGACCACGATGCCCGCTTGCCAGGCTGCCATGACCGCCTGATCGAGCGGATCCTGCCAGT
>JASHVV010000186.1 GCA_030044385.1 Gammaproteobacteria bacterium | reverse complement strand
GCGGGGTGCCGATCTCGGCGCTCGTCTTCGGCGGCCGGCGCCGCGAGGTGGCGCCTCTCGTCTACGAGGCGCGCAACTGGCGGCACGGCGTGCTGGTCGGGGCCTCGGTCGCTTCCGAGACCACCGCCGCGGCGGTGGGTCAGGTCGGCGTGGTGCGCCGCGACCCGATGGCGATGCAACCGTTCTGCGGCTACAACTTCGCCGATTACTGGCGGCACTGGCTCGGGGTCGGCAGCAGGCTGTCGCGGGCGCCCAGGATCTTCCACGTCAACTGGTTCCGGCGCGACGCCCAGGGGAAATTCCTCTGGCCGGGCTTCGGCGACAACCTGCGCGTGCTCGCGTGGATGCTCGATCGCTGCGGCGGCCGGGCGGGCGCGGAGGAGTCGGCCATCGGCCTGCTGCCGCGGCCGGCCGACCTCGACACGCGCGGGTTGGGTCTCGGCGAGGAGGCGCTGCGCGCACTGCTGTCCGTGGACAGCGCGCTCTGGCGCAAGGAAGTCGCGGATATCCGCGCGTATCTCGAGAAGTACGGCTCGCGGTTGCCGCCGGAGCTGCTGGCGGAGCTCGCGACGACGGAGCGCCGCCTGTCGGCCTAGGCGCTCTCGCAGGAAAAGCGGATCGTTTGAGCGGAGTCGGGCTCGGGCAGGCGGCCGAGGCCGATCATGCCTTCGCCTTTGAGCTGCAGGCTGTCGCGGCGGACGAAGGATTCCTCGCCGCCGACGGTCTGCACGAAGGTGCCGTTGGTGCTTTGATCGATCAGCACGAGCTTGTTGCGGCTGAGCTCGATGCGCGCGTGCAGCCGGGAGATGAGATTGCCCTTCACCACCAGATCGTTGTCCTCGGCGCGCCCGATGGTGACGCTCGGGTGGTGGTCGTCGACGACGACTTCGTGATCGAGCCAGTGCAGGCGCAGCCGCGCCGCGCCTGCCTGCCGCCCCTTGAGGGCGATCGCCGGGACCATGCTGGTGACGTCTTCCGTCTGCCACAGCACCTCGTACAGCGGGACCTCGTTGCCCTGCCCCTTGATGGGCGCCGTGTCGATCAGCCTGCAGGCGGCGCGCCATTCCGGCGACAGGTGGTCGACGGTGGCCGCGGTCGTGATGATCTGCCCGGCCTTGGCCTGGCTCGTCATGCGATTGGCCGTATGCACCGTCGAGCCGAAGACGTCCCGGCTCTCCAGCACCACCGGCCCGAAATGGCAGCCGATGCGGATCGCGACCGGCTGGCCGTCGACCTTGAGCTGGGCGTGCGTGGAGATCTGCTTCTGCATCTGCGCGGCGGCGTTCAGCGCCTCATCCGCGCTGGGGAAGGTCGCCATGACCTCGTCGCCCATGGTCTTGATGACCGTCCCATGGCGCTGCTCCGTCGCGCCGCGCATCACGTCGATGCAGATCGACACCATATCGCGCGCGCGCAGGTCGCCCATCAGCTCATAGAGCCGGGTCGAGCCGACGACGTCGGCGAACAATATGGCGAGTTCGATATCCTTGCCCATGTCAGAGTGCGCAGCCGGCCGCCCATCCTTGCAAGACCCCGGCAAGGCGACGACGTTGGGGGGACATAATACCAGAGACTCGCGGCCGCTACGGCCAGGTCTATTGGCTCGCTTTCGATCGCGACGAAATGGAGGCGGCGCGGTGCAGCAGCTCCGGACCTGCGCCGGCCGCCCTCGCCCCTTCGCTGAGGAGGCGGCGATAATCCCGGGCGCCCGGCTCGCCCGCGTAGAGTCCGAGCATGTGGCGCGTGATCGCCGACAGGCGATCGCCCTGCGCGAGTTGCCGCTGCGCATACCTCGCCATCCGCTCGAGCAACGCCTCGCGGCTCGGCGGCTCGAAGCGCGATGCCGCGCCACCGAGCAGCCGCCGCAGCTCGCTCAGCACGAAGGGGCGGTGATAAGCCTCGCGTCCCAGCATCACGCCGTCGCACCAGGTCAACGCCTCGACGATGCTCGGCGCGGTGCGGAATCCGCCGTTGACGATCATCGGCAGGTCCGCGAAGTCCCGCTTCAATCGCCGCACCACGTCGTAGCGCAGCGGCGGCACCTCCCGATTGTCCTTCGGCGACAACCCTCCCAACACCGCCTTGCGCGCGTGGACGATCGCGGCCGCGCATCCCGCGTCCCGCACCTGACTCACGAATCCCCGCAGCGCCTCGAAATCCGCGTCGTCGAACCTCGATAGCGCTCCGTGCACTGCGGTGCGCGTGCCGCTCACGACGCCGATGCGCATCTTCACGGTGACCGGAATCGAGACCGCGGCGCGCATCGCCGCGACGCAATCCGCCACCCGCGCCGGCTCGAGCATCAGACAGGCCCCGAACGCACCGCTCGCGACGCGATCGCTCGGACAGCCGCAGTTCAGGTTGATCTCGTCGTAACCGGCCGCCTCCCCCGCCGTCGCCGCCGCGGCGAGCTCCCGCGGATCGCTGCCGCCGAGCTGCAACGCCACCGGATGCTCTTCGGGATCGAACGCGAGCAGCCGCCGCGCATCGCCCCGCACGATCGCGGCGGCGGTGATCATCTCCGTATAAAGGAGTGTGTCCGGAGAAAAGCCGCGCAGGAAGAACCGGCAGTGGCGGTCGGTCCAGTCCATCATGGGAGCGACGGCGATGCGACGGTCTAACTTATTCATATTGAAAGACTTTTTCTCGCCAGTCGGTCCAGTTGCTGACTGGACCGATCCTTCTTTCCTCAAATATCTCGGTATGCCAAGGGCTCGAATCATCGAGCCCTTTAGCACTTCAGTGTAAACGAGCTTCAACGAACCGCGCCCAACTGATCCCTGGGGGATGCTACGTAAAGGCTACGAGCAATCCTCGTAGCCTCCGGGTCATACTGCCAATCGGCCCCTTCCACTCTGTCAATTGGCCGTCCGTACAGTATCAATTAGCCGCCTCCATAGTTACAATTGGCCGCCACCATTTAGGTGATTGGACCGCCATCCGTGTATCCCCGGTTCATCGAGCAGCGTGTGCGAGAAGCCCTGTCGGACACGCGCGTAGTGCTGATCACAGGGCCGCGGCAAGCGGGCAAGACGACGCTGGCGGAAAAGCTTGCCCGTAGTGAGATGCCCTTTTTGACTCTGGATGATCAGACGACACTCGAGACGGCTCGTGCCGATCCGGTGGGTTTCGTTCGGAGTCTCGACCGGGCCGTCATCGACGAGATTCAACGCGCTCCGGAAGTTCTACTGGCCATCAAGCGCAGCGTAGACACCGATAAGCGCCCGGGCCGCTTCCTTTTGACCGGCTCCGCAAATCTCATGACGCTGCCGCAGGTCGCGGATTCGCTCGCCGGCCGCATGGAGATTGCAGAGCTCCTCCCGCTTTCCCAGAGCGAACTTCGCAGCCGCCCCTGCGAATTCCTCAGGCGAGTTCTGCAAGGAAAGCCCCCCGTTGCGGGAGAACCGGTCGTCGGGCAGGAGCTCCTTCAGCGTGTGCTAGCCGGCGGCTACCCCGAAGCCCTCCAACGGGCGTCATGGCCGCGCCGGCAGAAATGGTTCCTGGATTACACCAAAGCGGTCATCGAGCGCGACGTACGTGACATTGCCCAAATCGAGCATGGCAGACAAATGCCTCGGCTGTTGCGGATCCTCGCCCAACATTCCGGAAGACTGGTCAACTATTCGAGCGTCGGCGCGCCCCTCGGCATAGGGCATGTGACGACGCAAAAGTACACCGGTGTTCTGGAGCAGCTGTTTCTGATCCGAACATTGCAGCCCTGGTACACCAACGAGCTCAAGAGACTCGTCAAGACACCCAAACTGCACTTTCTCGACTCCGGCCTGCTGACCGCGCTGCGCACTCTGTCTCCGGCCCGGCTTGCATCGGACCGCATGTCCTTCGGGGCCGTTCTCGAGACATTCATACTAGCCGAGCTTCTCAAGCTCGCCACGTGGCACCACGAGCCGCTCGAATTCTTCCACTTTCGTGACCGCTACGACTACGAAGTCGACATCGTCATCGAGGACTCACGTGGTCACGTCGTTGGGATTGAAGCGAAAGCGGCCGCAACCGTAACCGGCGCCGACTTCTCCGGTATGCGCAAGCTCGCAGAGGCTTGCGGTAAGCGCTTCATCATGGGTTTGGTGCTATACGACCACAATATCGTGGTGCCATTTGGCGAGAAATTCTTTGCCGTCCCTGTTTCCACCCTCTGGCAATGACATTTTTGGCTCCCTCACCTCCCTTCCGACCATTCGGCCCGGAGGCGACGCAAAGACCATCAGCACCGTACGATCCGCCCGTGGCTCGCAAACGGAGGACCACCCGGCTCCCAAGCCCCTCCTCCGCCCCGCGGGAGTTATAGAACGGCAGGTAACGACCCAAAGAGGACGCTGGTGGCCTTGATCCGTCCGTCACAGCGTCCGCATTGCCGTCGGGCAAAATCGGCGGGGGTGCAATTCAGCCGCAGATGGTGCGCAATGCTCGCCGCAATGGCAGGCGGTGCCAATCGTTTCCGTGGAAACTAGTTTGCAGGTCGGCCTCATTGCGTAGCGCGTGTCGGCAACATCGAAGATAGTTTCCAAGGAAACAAATATGCGGGACTCGCCTTGTCCATCGGAACGACGCTCCTGGCCGACAGCGGCAGCAACGTTGTAAGCGGCGCATGGTCACCATGCTCAACCGCGAGCCAACCCGGAAGTTTGGAGCCTCACGCAAATGAGGCGGTGGCGGCTATGTAAAGGCTACGGGGCTTTTACGCCGCCTGTAAGTTCATGTATCGCAAGCGCTTTCCGCTTTCTCCGGTCCACTCCATCATCGGGGCTACACTGACTTTTCTATATAACATAATCTTACGATATTTTATGATCAGATTGGCTCCAGCAATACTGGGTTTACATAAATTTACAGGGATTTGAGGAATACGTCTTATCAGCGTCCAGCATATGTCCAATATGCTGCCAGTCGAATCACGGCCGGATGGCGAGACCATCCAAGTTGAAACCTTGCTCGGGAGAGAGTCGCGCATGTCCGTCAACAGCGTGTCGAA
>JASHVV010000185.1 GCA_030044385.1 Gammaproteobacteria bacterium | reverse complement strand
GCCCGAGGCGGCGCCCAGCATCGACGGCTTACCCTTGATGAGCCACTCCGTGCCCATCCAGGCGAGCACCGCGCAGGCGGTGGCGAGGTAGGTGTTCATGAAGGCGAGCCCGGCGGAGCCGTTGGCCTCCAGCGCGGAGCCCGCGTTGAACCCGAACCATCCGAACCACAGCAGCGATGCCCCGATCATGGTCATGGAGAGGCTGTGCGGCGGCATTGGCTCCTTGCCGAGCCCGATGCGCTTGCCGAGGATGATGGCGCCCACCAGCCCCGCGACGCCGGAGTTGATGTGCACGACCGTGCCGCCGGCGAAGTCGAGCGCGCCCCAATTTGCCAGCAGGCCCCCCACGGGGTGCTCGGCCGGATTGGTGTCGAGGCCCGGCACGTA
Source organism: Gammaproteobacteria bacterium (assembly GCA_030044385.1). GTDB lineage: Bacteria > Pseudomonadota > Gammaproteobacteria > Steroidobacterales > Steroidobacteraceae > 13-2-20CM-66-19. The sequence continues at coordinate 3,390 of JASHVV010000185.1, read as the reverse complement.
CCACACCATGTGCGCCACCGGCAGATAGCAGAAGGTGAACCAGAACGCGAGGAACAGCAGGATGCCGGAGAATTTCACCCGCTCGACCAGGGAGCCGAGGATCAGACAGCAGGTGATGGCGGCGAAGGTGGCCTGGAAGCCGACATACACCAACTCGTTGAGCACGACGCCCTTGTCGAAGGTACCGATCGTGGAGAACGCGCCGGTCACCGGATTGAAGGTACCCGACAGGAAGAGGCGGCTCAGGCCGCCGATGAACTCGTTGCCGGAAGTGAAGGCCAGCGAGTAGCCGTAGATGCACCAGAGGACCGTGATGAGGGAGAAGCCCACGAACACCTGCATCAGCACCGAGAGCATGTTCTTGGTGCGCACGAGGCCGCCGTAGAACAGGCCGAGCGCCGGCACCGACATCAGCAGCACCAGGGCGGTGGAGGTCAGCATCCAGGCCATGTCGCCCTTGTCGGGTGTGGGCGGGGCCGCATCGGCCGCCCACGCCAGCGTGGGTGCCAGCGTTGCTGCCAGGGTCGCGAGGGCCGCGACGCCCGTCATTCGACGGATCGTTTTGCAGAGATTCGGAGCGGTGCGCATGAGGTCTCCCGGCGGTTCTCGAGTCTTTGAGCGCGTTTCGGGGCGATCGGGCCACAAACGGCGGCTGCACGATCGGCCCTTGCGCGCGTAAGCTAGTTAAGCGGGCAGTCGGGGTGCAGAATCCATGCCATCGCAATTTTCAGTGTGCTTTCCGGGGCTTGCGCCGCCCGGCGCCCCGCGCGCGCACTGTTTTGGTGCCGCGCGGCGGCGGCTTCGCCCCATCGAGGGGCATCGCGCCTGGAGGTGAGACGACAATGGACAATTTCCGCATCGATGAGATCGCGCGCCGTCTGCTCGACAGCGTCCCGCCGGCCCTGCGGACCATCGGCCAGGATCTCGAATCCAACTTCCGCGCCGTGCTGCGCTCGAGCCTGGGCAAGCTCGACCTCGTGACACGCGACGAATTCGACACCCAGACCCGCGTGCTCGAGCGCACGCGCGCGCGCCTGGCGGAGCTCGAGGCGCGGCTGCAGGCGCTCGAGGGCGCGGCCCCGGCTGCCGCAGCCGGCGCGCCCGAGCATCCCGGCGGGTACTGACCGCCGCCGTTGCCCGGACCAGGGACGGTGCTGTGCCGCAACCCATCGCCACGCTCCTCTGCCGGGCCCAGGTGGGGCTCGAGGCGCCGCTGGTGCAGGTGGAAGTGACGGTGACGAGCGGGTTGCCCGCCTTCCAGCTGGTCGGCTTGCCGGCGACCGTGGTGCGGGAGAGTCGCGATCGGGTGCGCTCGGCGCTTCTTTGCTCCGACTACCAATTCCCGAGCGGCCGCATCGTCGTCAATCTGGCGCCCGCGGAGATCCCGAAGGAGGGCGGCCGCTTCGAGCTGCCCATCGCTCTCGGCATCCTGATTGCGTCCGGACAACTCCGGCAGACCCGCCGTTGGGAGACGCCGGCCTGCGAGCTCTATGGTGAGCTGGGGCTGGGAGGGGAAATCAAATCGGTACGCGGCATCGTGCTCGCGGCGGCGCACGCGAGCCGCGACGGGCACGAGCTGATCGTTCCGGCAACCAACGCGGAGGAGGCGCTCATCGGCGCCCGGACCGCCGTCAGAGGGGCATCACACCTGAGCGAGGTCTGCCGCCACTTCACCGGCGAGGAGCCGCTGCGCGTACACCCGCCGGCGCAGGACACCCCGTCGGCCGCCCGGCACTTCGGCGCCGAGCCCGACCTCAGTGACGTCAGGGGACAATTCCAGGCCAAACGGGCGCTGCTCGTTGCCGCGGCTGGATCTCACAGCCTCCTCATGATCGGACCGCCTGGCTGCGGCAAGAGCATGCTGGCGCAACGCCTGCCGGGCATCCTGCCGCCGCTCGCCGCCGGCGAGGCACTGGACTGCGCCGCGATCGCTTCCGTCAGCACCCTCGGATTCAACATGAGCGGCTTCGGCCACCGCCCGTTCCGCTCCCCGCATCACACCGCCTCCGCCGTATCGCTGGTCGGCGGCGGGTCGCACGCGCTGCCGGGAGAGATCAGCCTGGCTCACCATGGCGTCCTGTTTCTCGATGAGCTGCCGGAGTTCGAGCGCCAGGTGCTCGAAGCGCTGCGCGAGCCGCTGGAGTCAGGCGTCGTGAGAGTCGCCCGCGCCGCCGCGCACGCGGACTATCCGGCCGAGTTCCAACTCATTGCCGCCATGAACCCCTGCCCCTGCGGCCACCTCGGCGATCCCGCCGGAAGCTGCCGCTGCACGCGGGCTCAGGCCCAGCGATACCAGGCCCGGGTCTCGGGTCCTCTCCTGGACCGGCTCGACATGCACGTGCACGTTCCGCGGATCGATGTCAGCGACTTCGACGATCGCCTCGGCAGAGGAGAATCGAGCGCCGCAGCGGCGGCCAGGGTGGCGGCCGCGCGATCGTTGCAGCTTGCGCGGCAAGGCCGCTGCAACGCGCGGCTGACCGACGCGCAGGTCGATCGCTGCTGCGTCCTGCAGCCCCGCGCCCGCGCGCTGCTCGACCGCACCATGAGCCACCTGCGCTTCTCCGGCCGTACGCGCCAGCGCATCCTGAGGTTGGCCCGCACCATCGCGGATCTCGACACACGGGAAGCCATCGCCGAAACGCACGTCAGCGAGGCGGTGATGCTGCGGTGTCTGGATCGCGAGCGGGCTATTTCTTCTTGCCGCTGACCATCGCGGGGTCGACCAGCGAGACCATGTAGTTCACGGCCTGCTCGACCATCGCATCGGGCACGTCCGAGCGGCCGCCCTTGGCGGGCATGGTGCCCGTGGTTCCGGTGAAGCCGTGCAGCGCATGCTGGTAGAGGGTGGGCAGTCCCTTCGCGATGTGCTGCGCCCAGGCCGCCTTGTCGCCCGCCTTGGGCGCACCGGCAATGCCGGCCCCGTGGCAGGCGCTGCAGGTCTGGTCGAAGAGATCCTTGCCGCTCGTGGGCATGGCGACGGCGGAAGAGCCGCTGCCGGCCTGCGCCGCGCCGGCCAGGGGCTGGATCGCCAGGGCGGCGTTGTTCTGCCCCGCGACCGCTTCCTGCCCGAGGGGGGCGATGCGCGCCTGCACGCTCTGGAGATACTCGGGGCTGCTGCGCGCCTCGCGGGCTTCCATGTGGGCGCCGAGCGCGCGCGCCGCGACGAAGAACACGATGGCGATGGCGACCAGCACGCCGATCACCAGGCTGAACATGTTGATGAAATGGGAGTCCTGCTTACTCACCGACGCCTCGCACGGGACCCAGCGAATACGAAGCGCGCAGTATAGCGGTTCGGCTCGTGCCTTCGTAAATAGGGTCAATGGTCGAGTACACCCCCAAATGGCGCGAGGCCGCGGGTCCGCGTATCATTCCCGATCCCCGTGCGGG
>JASHVV010000184.1 GCA_030044385.1 Gammaproteobacteria bacterium | reverse complement strand
CGCGGGGAGCACGCGGCCGCACCTCCCGCGTCGGTGGCGGAGGCCGCGCGCGCGGCCGCGCCGCAGGCTGCCACGCCGACTGCGCGCGAGCGCCCGCCGGCGGTATCGCCGCCCTCGAGGGGCGCACCCGCAGCCGACGACCGGCACACGCGTTACGGCAGGCAGGAGCTGCACGTCGCGACGGATGTCAGCTCCCGTTACAAGAAGAAGCGGCGCGTCAAGTCGCGCGCCGTGCCGAGCGCCTCCGCGGACGGCCGCCACGGGTTCGAGATGCCCACCGCGCCCGTCGTGCGCGAGGTCAGCATCGGCGAGACGGTGACGGTCGCGGAGTTGGCGCAGAAGATGGCGGTCAAGGCGACCGAGGTCATCAAGGTGCTCATGAACATGGGCGTCATGGCGACCATCAACCAGCCGGTCGAGCAGGATACCGCGGTGCTGGTCGTGGAGGAGATGGGCCACACCGCGAAGCTCCTCAAGGAGGACCAGATCGAGGTCGACCTGCAGGGCGCGGAGCCGCAGGTGTCGGATCTCGAGCCGCGTCCGCCGGTGGTCACCGTCATGGGCCACGTCGACCACGGCAAGACATCGCTCCTCGATTACATCCGCCGCACCAAGGTGGCGGCCGGTGAGGCCGGGGGCATCACGCAGCACATCGGCGCCTACCACGTGGAGACTCCGAAGGGCGTCGTGACCTTCCTCGACACGCCGGGCCACGCTGCCTTCACGGCCATGCGTGCGCGCGGCGCGAAGGCGACGGACGTCGTCGTGCTGGTGGTGGCGGCGGACGACGGTGTCATGCCGCAGACGATCGAAGCAGTCCAACACGCCCGCGCCGCGGGCGTGCCCATCGTCGTCGCCGTCAATAAGATCGACAAGAGCGGCGCGGATCCGGACCGGGTGCGCGCCGAGCTCGCCAAGGAGCAGGTCATCCCCGAGGACTGGGGCGGCGAGAACATGTTCGTCAACGTCTCGGCCCACACGGGCGCCGGAGTCGACGCGTTGCTCGAGGCCGTGCTGCTGCAGGCGGAAGTGCTGGAGCTGCGCGCGCCGCGCTCCGGGCTCGCCGCCGGCGTGGTCATCGAGTCGAGCGTCGAGAAGGGCCGCGGCGCGGTCGCGACCGTGCTCGTCAAGAAGGGCACGCTGCGCATGGGGGATCCCGTCATCGCCGGCTCGGAGTTCGGCCGCGTGCGGGCGCTGTTCGACGAGAACGGCCGTGCGGTCGAAGAGGCGACTCCCTCCATGCCGGTGGTGGTGCTCGGGCTCTCCGGAGCGCCCAACGCCGGCGATGAGTTCCTCGCGCTCGAGAGCGAGCGCAAGGCGCGCGAGGTGGCGCTCTACCGCCAGGGCAAGTTCCGCGACGTGAAGCTCGCCCGGCAGGCGACGCGCGCCGAGGACGTTTTCTCGCAGCTCGGCGAGGAGAAGGCGGGGATCGTCTCCGTGCTCATCAAGGGCGACGTGCAGGGCAGCATCGAGGCGCTGCGCGAGGCGCTCACCAAGCTGTCGACCGACGAGGTGCAGGTGAAGATCATCGCCAGCGGCCTGGGCGGCATCACGGTGTCCGACGTGCAGCTCGCGGCCGCCTCCAAGGCGCACATCATCGGCTTCAACGTCCGCGCCGACTCCGGCGCGCGCGACGCCATGAAGGAGACGGGCGTCGAGGTTCGCTACTACAGCATCATCTACGAAGCCATCGACGACGTGAAGCAGATGATGACCGGCATGCTGCGGCCGGAGATCAAGGAGCAGATCGTGGGCGTCGCGCAGGTGCGGGAAGTATTCCGCTCCAGCAAGTTCGGCGTCGTCTCCGGATGCCTGGTGACCGAAGGTTATGTCAGGCGCAACAACCCGATCCGCGTGCTGCGCGACAACGTCGTCATCTTCGAGGGCGCGCTGGAATCGCTGCGCCGCTTCAAGGACGACGTCGGCGAAGTGCGCGCCGGGACGGAGTGCGGCATCGGCGTGAAGAACTACCAGGACGTCCGTGTCGGCGATCAGATCGAGTGCTTCGCGCGTCTCGAGATCGCGCGTACGCTGCAGTGAAGAAAGGACCCTCCGGGCGGCAGCGCAAGATCGAGGCGGAGCTGCAGCGCGTGCTCGCGGAGCTGATCGCACGCGAGGTCAAGGATCCGCGCGTCGGCAACGTCACCGTGACCGGTGTCCGCCTCGCGGCGGACATGGGCGCGGCGCGCGTCTATTTCACGCCGTTTGCCTCGGCGCATTCGCCCGCGGAGGTGCATGCCGGCCTCACCCGCGCCGCCGGGTTCCTCCGCGGCGAGGCCGGGCGGCGGCTGGGCCTGCGCCATGCGCCGCGCCTGGACTTCGTGTTCGACGACTCCGCGGAGAAGGCCGCGCGCCTGACCGGCCTCATCGACCGCGCCGTCAGTGGGAAAGCAAGTGATTGAGCGGCCCCGGGCCGTTCCCGGGGCCGCGGGATGAATCCTGTCAAGGGGCTGGCCGCGCGAATCGCCGGGAGCGATTTGCGCCAATGAGCCAATGAACGCCATTCTGCTGCTCGATAAGCCGGCCGGGATGTCCTCGAACGCGGCGCTGCAGCGCGTCCGCCGGCTCCTCGGCGGCTTCAAGGCCGGACACGCGGGCAGCCTCGATCCGCTGGCGACCGGCATGCTGCCGCTGTGCCTCGGCGAGGCCACCAAGATCGCCGGCGAGATCCTCTCCAGCCGCAAGCGCTATCGGTTCACGATCGCGCTCGGGGCGCGCACCTCCACCGCCGATCGCGAGGGACCGGTCATCGAGCAGGCGCCGGTGCCAGCGGGCTGGCAGGAGGGCGTCCCGGGGGTGCTGCGCGGCTTCCTCGGTCCCGGCCGGCAGGTCCCGCCGATGTACTCCGCGCTGAAGCGCGACGGCCGGCCGCTCTACGAGCTGGCGCGCAAGGGTGTGACGGTCGAGCGGGAGGCGCGGGAGATCGAGATCCTCGAGCTCGAGCCGGTGTCGCAGACCGATGCGCGGCTGGAGCTCGACGTGCTTTGCTCCAAAGGCACCTACGTGCGCACGCTGGCCGAGGACATCGCGCGGGCATTGGGCACGTGTGGGCACGTCGCCGCGCTGCGGCGCACCTGGGTGGAGCCGTTCGAGCGGGAGCCCATGGAAACGCTGGAGGCGGTCACTCGCGCCTGCGAGGCAGGGACGGGACCGGCGCTGCTGCCGCCCGACCGGCCGCTCGAGCACCTGCCCGCGGTGGCCCTGGAGCTCTGGCAGGCCGATCGCATCGGCCACGGCCAGGCGGTCGTGCTGGTGCGCAGCCCGCCGCCGGGGCGGGTCAGGCTATACGACCCGGGCAAGCGTTTTCTCGGGCTGGGCGAATCCGACGGCCGCGGGGCGGTCAGGCCGCGCAGACTCTTCACGGACTCGGCTCAATAACCCGGGGTGACCGTGACGTCAGGGTCCAGCATCCGCAGCGCATCACCGACGTGCATCATTCCGGTCTGCTCCAGTTGCTTCCCGGAATAGGTCTTCGTCAGGGAGTCGCAGCCCGTCGAGCCCGGCCGCAGCGGCTTGCCGCCGGTGGTGGAGCACCAGCCCGGCGGGATGGCCGAGGCGGTGTGGACCGCGGGACGCGCGGGGCTCGCGGCGCAGGCGGCGAGGGCTCCCGCGCTCAGAATGCCGGTGATCAGGGATCGAATCATGGCGCGGCGAAGTATACCCCGATGGACTTACAGGCGTTACAACGGGTACACTTCCGCGCTTCCCAAAAGGTCACTTAAGACAGTCACTTAGGATTTAGGCGCAATGGCTCTTTCCAGCGAGAAAAAAGGCGGCATCCTGGCGCAGTACCGGCGCGATCCCGCCGACACCGGCTCCCCCGAGGTTCAGGTGGCGCTCCTCTCGGAGCGCATCAACGGGCTCGGCGACCACTTCACGGCTCACAAGCGTGATCATTCCTCCCGCCGCGGCCTCGTGAAGCTGGTCAACCAACGCCGCAAGCTCCTCGACTATCTCAAGGCCACCAAACCCGCCAAGTACCAGGAGCTCGTCGAGCGCCTGGGACTTCGCCGCTAACATCCCGACCCGAGGCCGCTTTTCGCGGCCTCGTCGTTTGGCCGGTAACCATCTTTCTTTCGAGGACTCGAGCTTGAGCGCAGTCAGCAAGTCATTTCAATACGGTCCGCACGCGGTCACCATAGAGACGGGCGAGATGGCCCGCCAGGCCGAGGGCGCCGTGCGTGTTTCGATGGGCGACACCGTGGTGTTGGTTACCGCGTGTGCCCGGCAGACGGCCACCCCCGGCCGCGATTTCTTCCCCTTGACGGTCAACTACGTCGAGAAGCACTACGCCGCGGGACGCATCCCGGGCGGCTTCTTCAAGCGTGAGGGCCGACCGACGGAGAAGGAGACGCTGACCTCGCGCCTCATCGATCGCCCGATTCGTCCGCTCTTCCCGGACGGCTTCTACAACGAAGTGCAGGTGGTCGCGACGGTGTTGTCGGTCGATCCGGAGATGGATCCCGACATCGCCTCACTCCTCGGCGCTTCCGCGGCGCTCGCGCTCTCCGGCGTGCCCTTCAACGGCCCGATCGGCGCCGCGCGGGTGGGTTGGAAGGACGGCCAGTACCTCCTCAACCCCACTGCCAAGACACTCTCTGAATCGCAGCTGCATCTCGTCGTGGCGGGCACCGAGCACGGCGTCCTCATGGTGGAGTCCGAGGCCAAGGGCCTGCTGGAGGATGTAATGCTGGGCGCGGTCGTCTTCGGCCACCAGCAGATGCAGACCGCCATCCGCGCCATCCGCGAGCTGGTCGCCGAGGCCGGCAAGCCGCGCTGGAACTGGCAGCCGGCCGCCGACAACGCGGAGCTCACGAGCGCCGTCGCGCTGCATGCCCAGGCCGCCCTCGCGCAGGCCTACACCATCCCGGAGAAGCAACAGCGGCAGACGCGAATCTCCGAGGTCAAGGCGCAGACCACCACGACCCTCACCGGGGGCGAATCGCCCAAGTGGACGGCGGAGCAGATCGACGGCGCGCTCTTCAAGCTCGAAAGCAACATCGTGCGCCAGCGGATCCTGAACGGCGAGCCGCGCATCGACGGCCGCGACTTCAAGACCGTGCGGCCGATCACGGTGAAGGTAGGCGTGCTGCCGCGCACTCACGGCTCCGCGCTCTTCACCCGCGGCGAGACGCAGGCGCTCGTCATCACGACGCTCGGCACCACCCGCGATGCGCAGATCATCGACGGCCTGGAAGGCGAGCGCCGCGAACCGTTCATGCTGCATTACAACTTCCCGCCGTTCTCGGTCGGCGAGACTGGCATGATGGGATCGCCCAAGCGCCGCGAGATCGGCCACGGCAACCTCGCCCGCCGCGGCGTCAATGCCATGATGCCCGACATGGCGACGTTCCCCTACGTGATCCGCATCGTCTCCGAGATCCTGGAGTCGAACGGCTCGAGCTCGATGGCGAGTGTGTGCGGCAGCTCGCTGTCGCTGATGGACGCGGGCGTGCCGATCAAGGCGCCCGTGGCCGGTGTCGCGATGGGTCTCGTGCTCGAGGGCAACCGCTACAAGGTCCTCACCGACATCCTGGGCGACGAGGATCACCTCGGCGACATGGACTTCAAGGTCGCCGGGACGAAAGACGGCGTAACGGCGCTGCAGATGGACATCAAGGTCGAGGGCGTCACGCCGGAGATCATGAAGGTCGCACTGGAGCAGGCGCGCGAAGGGCGTCTGCACATCCTCGGCGAGATGAACAAGGTCATCCGCGTGCCGCGCGACCGCATGTCGGAGTGGGCGCCGTCCATCATCACGCTGAAGATCGATCCGGAGAAGATCCGCGACGTGATCGGCAAGGGCGGGGCGGTGATCCGCCAGATCACGGAGGAGACCGGTACCACCATCGACATCGAGAGCGACGGCACCGTCAAGATCGCCTCGGTGAACGGCACGGCCGGCCGCGAGGCGCAGCGCCGCATCGAGCTGATCACGGCCGATGTCGAGGTCGGACGCATCTACGAGGGCAAGGTTGCGCGCCTGATGGACTTCGGCGCTTTCGTCACCATCCTGCCGGGCCGCGACGGCCTGGTGCACATCTCACAGATCTCCAACGAGCGCGTCGAGCGCGTGAGTGACAAGC
>JASHVV010000183.1 GCA_030044385.1 Gammaproteobacteria bacterium | reverse complement strand
CGCTGAAAGCCATGCAGCCGCAGGGCGGCGGCAATGGCGTAGGCATTCGACCGGCGGACCTGGTAGGACTGGATCGGCTCGCCGGGCTCGATGAGCTCGTTTCCGGTGGAGATCACGGCCAGCATCGGCTGGCTGCTCACCCGGATCCGGGCCATCCCGGCCGCAGCGGCAATGGCGATCTCCGGCGGCCCCAGCCGCGTGCCCACCCCGAGCAGCAGGTTCCCCTGACGCGTGTCGGTGCCGCGGCGATGAACGTTCTGGTCGGCCTGCACCGAGACGTCGGGCGCGATCTCCGCCTGCCCGTCGCGTACCGTGATCTGCTCCACCGGCACGACCGCGTCGCAGCCCGCGGGCATTGCCGTGCCGGTCATGACCTCGATGCACCGGTCGCGGCCCGCCAGCGTGAGCGGCGGGTCGCCGGCGGCCTGCATCGCCTGGATGCGCAGGCGACGGGTGCCGTCGCGCGTGGCCCGGCTGTCGAGCGCGATCCCGTCGAGGGTCACGCGGTCGAAAGGCGGCTGGTCCCGCTCGGCGTAGATGTTCTCCCGCAGCACCGCCCCGGCGCACTGCGCCAGAGGCAGAGACTCGATCGGCAGACACGTCAGATGCTGCGCGATGAGCTCATCGGCCTGGGAGGCGCTGATCACGGCTCAGTTGGCGCTGGACGCCTTGTCCCGGGCCTTGAAGATCCTGACCTGCGTGTTGAACCGGTTGGCGACGGCCTTGAGCTGGTCGACGGCGGCGTTGTGCTTCTGGATCTCGATGATCAGCATCTCGTCCTTCTGCTGCTTGGTCAGCGTGGCGCCGGCGGAGGCCACCCGAGTGTCGCGCTCGAGCTCGATGCAGGAGAGATAGGCGGTGATCTGCTCGTTGTAGCTCTTGATCACCTTCATCGCGGCGATCATCTCATTGAGCGTCGCCGTGTTGCCGTCCGGGATTGCGGTCGGGGCCGGTGGGTAGGCGCAGTCGGCATAGGCCGCGGGTGCAAGGACGACGGCAACGGCGAGCGCCGCTGGGAGCAATTTCATGAAGGATCCCCTGGTTGATCGGGCGACTATCTTAAGAGCGGGAAGCGCCGCGGGCCACTCGCGCTGCCGCGGGCCGGGCCCGGTACAGGTAGCAGCCCGCCGTGTGATCGTTGACGACGCCCACGGCCTGCAGGTACGCGTAGACGATCGTCGAGCCGACGAACCGGAAGCCCCGCTTCTTGAGGTCGCGGGAGATCCGGTCGCTGAGCTCACTGCTGGCGGGCACGTGGCCGCGGGTCCGCCAGCCATTGAGGACGGGACGGCCGCCGACCCAGTCCCAGAGATAGCGGCTGAACGAGCCGAATTCGCGCTGCACCGCGAGAAAGGCCTGCGCATTGGTCACGGTGGAATCGACCTTCAGCCGGTTGCGGACGATGCCGGGGTCCAGGAGCAGCGCGGCGCGGCGGCGCGCATCGAAGCGAGCGACCTTGGCAGGGTCGAACGCGGCGAAGGCCTTTCGATAGGCGGTGCGCTTGCGCAGGATGGTGGACCAGGACAAGCCGGCTTGCGCGCCCTCGAGCGTCAGCATCTCGAAGAGCCGCTGATCGTCGCGGACCGGCCGGCCCCATTCCTCGTCGTGGTAGCGGGCGTATTCCTCATCGCCCGCCGGAACCCAGCCGCAGCGGGCTTTCTCCGGGGACGGGGCAGGGATGGCGGCGCGCTGGGAGGCCACGGTTCTCTCGACGGGTGACGGCTTGGGCTCGAAGGCGGCAGAGTAGCACGGTGGTCCGCGGAGTAAGATCGCGCGCTACCGCCGCGCCCTTTGACGCGAGCCGCAAGCGGAGCCCGCATGTCGCAAGCCGAGCCGCATCTGTCGCGCAATCTGCGCAACCGCCACATCCAGCTGATCGCCCTGGGCGGCACGATCGGGGTGGGGCTTTTCCTCGGCTCCGCGCAGGCGATCCACAACGCCGGGCCCGGGCTCCTCCTGAGCTATGTGGTCGGCGGCATCGCGATCTTCTTCATCATGCGCGCGCTCGGGGAGCTCCTGACTTACCGGCCGGTTGCCGGCTCCTTCGCCGCCTATGCCGATGAGTTCTGCGGCCCCTTCGCCGGGTTCGTCACCGGCTGGTCCTATTGGTTCCTGTGGGTCGTGATGGCCATGGCGGAGCTCACCGCCATCGGCATCTACGTGCGCTTCTGGATCCCTTCGATGCCGCAATGGCTGCCTCCGCTCGTCGCACTCGGGGTGCTGTACGGCGCCAATCTCGTGGCGGTGCGGGTATTCGGCGAGCTCGAGTTCTGGTTCGCCCTCATCAAGATCGTGACGATCGTGGCGCTCATCGTGGCGGGGCTGGGGGTGATCTTCTTCCGTGTCGGCGACTTTGGCGCGCAGGCGGGCTTCGCCAACCTCTGGTCCCATGGCGGCTTCCTGCCGTTCGGCATGCTGGGCGTGCTCCTGACCCTGCAGATGGTGATGTTCGCGTATTCGGGCGTGGAGCTCATCGGTGTCACCGCCGGGGAGGCGGAGAATCCGGCCGTGGTGTTGCCGCGAGCGACCAACGGCATCATTTTCCGCATCCTGCTCTTCTACATCGGCGCACTCGTGATCATCATGGCGCTGGTGCCCTGGAATGAGCTGAGCCCGGATGCGAGTCCGTTCGTGTTCGTATTCCAGAAGCTGGGGATCCCTGCCGCGGCGAGCATCATCAATATCGTAGTCATCACGGCCGCCGCCTCGTCCTGCAACAGCGGCATCTTCAGTACCGGCCGCATGCTCTACTCCCTGGCTTGCCGCGGCCAGGGCCCGCGCGCCTTCGCCTCGGTGAGCGGGCGGAAGGTGCCGGCGGCGGGCATCCATGTCTCGGCGGCGGTCATGCTGATCGGCGTGTTCCTCAACTATGAGGTGCCGAAACACGTCTTCATCTGGGTGACCAGCGTGTCCCTGATCGGGACGCTCTGGACCTGGGGCATCATCATGGCGGCGCACCTGGGATATCGGCGCGCCGTGAGCGAGGGGCGGGTGGCCGCCGCCAGCTTCCGCATGCCCGGGGCGCCGGTGGTGAACTGGCTGGTGCTGGCCTTCCTGCTGTTCGTGACCGCCATGCTCGGGCTGCAACCGGATACGCGGGTGGCGCTCTACGTCGCGCCGGTGTGGTTCGGCCTGCTGGCGGTCGGCTATTTCGGCGCCAGGCCGCAGCCGGTGCGGGCGTCCTGATAAACTACCCACGCGGACCCAGCAGTGCGCCCGTAGCTCAGTTGGATAGAGTACCTGGCTTCGAACCAGGTGGTCGGGGGTTCGAATCCCTCCGGGCGCGCGCCAACACTGTCTATTCCGCTCGAGTGTCTGCAGGCGCAAGCAACGCGTAACGCCGCCCCTGCGGCAGTTGATAGCGGCGGATGATGGCAGCGACTCCCGCGGCGGCGAGTTGCCCCGCAATGCCGTCGCCCGGAGGATGATAGAGACGCGCACGCTCGAGCAGCGGCGTCAGCTCGCCTGAGGCGTGTCCCGGCAGCAGCACCAGCACGCGCGCGCCACTGCCGTGCGCTGTGAGCCACTTGCTCACCACGCTCTGCGGAGGTTTCGCGCCCGTCGTGAGGACGGTGAACGGGGTCCGCCAGCGGCGGTCGAGCATCGCGATGGTCGTCTCGTCGGGATTCAGGAGGGCGAGGCTCGCGTGCTCGTTGTCGGAGTGGATCCGGCTGGCCAACAGGGGAAGGTCCTGCCACCGGTCGATCGTCGGAAACACCGCGAGCGAGGTGATGCAGAAGGCCGCAGCGTAGGCGGCATAGGTCCATTGGAAGCCTTGCAATACCCGGCCCCGGCGTTGTGCCGCGGCAGCGCGGCGCAGGGCGAGCCATACCAGCACGATGATCGCCGCTATGGCGCCTGAATATTCGGCGATATCGGTCGCGAGAGTGAGCTTCCCGCCACCTGATGTCGTGCCGATGGCTTCTGCGGCACTGTGGGTGGCGGCGACACCGAGCACGCCGAGCACGATGACGAGTGCACATGCGATCGTAGCGATCAGCCGCCGCGTCCATAGCAAGGGGTCACTGCGGTCCTGGCCCGCAAGCTGCTGTTGCGGTCCGGTGAGTCGCTGCGCCTCGCTCAGGTGGAGCGCGACCAGGAGACTCACTCCGAGGAGCGCCGGGACGGCGTAGATATCGCGCGCCGTTGCAGCCAGCGACAGCAGCAGCAGGAAGGGCAGCGAGGCGGCGACTGCGAACCGCCAGCAGGTGCCGACGGGAGCGGCAAGCCGCACGGCCTTCCGCGCCCGCCACGCGGCCGCGGCAGCCAGGGCGGTCCAGGGCAGCAGATAGACGGGCAGCTCGATGAAGTACTTGCCGAGCGAGTTCCGATGCCCGGTGCTGTAGTGATACGCGGCGGGCGCCGGAATATTGGCGAACCGCCCGGCGAGGTTGTACCAGAAGAGCACGCGCAGCGACTCCGCGCCGTGGGCAGTTTGCGCCACGGCAAGGATCCACGGGCCGATGACGGCCGCTTGGAGAAGGCAGCCCGCATGGAGCTCCAGCCGCCGCAGCTCCGCCCATTGCCGCTCCCAGGCGATCACCGTGAGGAGCGCCAGGCCCGGTACCACCCATCCCACGGCGCTCTTGGCCATGAAGCCGACTGTCGCGCCGGCGTGCATCAGGAGATAGCCGTAGAGTTTCCGCCGGCCTGGCGGCGCCGTGTAGCCGAGATAGGCGCCGAGGAGCGAGACGGCGCAGCCGGCGAGGAGACAGGCATCGGGGGCGAGCCACATC
>JASHVV010000182.1 GCA_030044385.1 Gammaproteobacteria bacterium | reverse complement strand
TCCGACCCCCAAGCGCCACTGGATAGGTTAAGCGACGTGCGAAAGCGAATGAGTAAGCGGCCCAGGGCCGCTCCCTGGGCCGCGAGGTCGAACCCCGTCATAGCCGCGCGCTCGCGCGAAGCGGCAGGATGCCGACTTCGCGCCAAATGAAAGCACAGGAGATTGCGCGGCTGATCCGCGCCGGTTTGCCCGGAGCCGATGTACGGGTACAGTCGGATGATGACACCCATTTCCAGGCGCGCATCGTGGCCGAGCAGTTCGCCGGCAAGCGCGGCGTCGCCCGCCATCAGCTCGTCTACCAGACCCTCGGCGAGCGGATGGGCCGCGAGATCCATGCGCTCTCGATCGAAGCGCTGACGCCGGCCGAAGCCGGGCGGGAGTGACGGTGGATAAGCTGCAGATCCAGGGGGGCGCCCCCCTCGAGGGCGAGGTACGCATCTCCGGGGCCAAGAATGCGACGCTGCCCATCCTGGCCGGCGCGCTGCTGGCCGACGGACCGGTAGTGGTCGGCAATGTCCCCCACCTGAAGGACGTCACCACGACCGTCGAGCTCCTGGGCGGCATGGGCGCGACCGTCACGGTCGACGAGCGCATGCGGATCGAGGTCGACCCGACCACCGTGCGCGACTGCTTTGCACCCTATGAGTTGGTCAAGACGATGCGCGCCTCGATCCTGGTGCTGGGACCGCTCGTGGCGCGCTACGGGCGGGCCGACGTGTCGCTGCCGGGCGGCTGTGCGATCGGCGCCCGGCCCGTCAACATTCACGTCGCGGGCCTGCAGGCGCTGGGGGCCGACATCACGATCGACGGCGGCTACATCCGGGCGCGTGCCGGCCGGCTGCGGGGCGCGCGTCTGGTGCTCGACACCGTGACGGTCACGGGCACCGAGAACCTGATGATGGCGGCGGCGCTTGCCGATGGCGAGACCGTGATCGAGAACGCTGCGCGCGAGCCGGAGGTGGTCGACCTGGCGCAGTTCCTGATCTCGATGGGCGCCAGGATCCGGGGCGCCGGTACGGACAAGATCGTCGTGGAAGGCGTCGAGCGGTTGCGAGGCACCTCGTACGAGGTCCTCCCGGACCGCATCGAGAGCGGCACCTACCTCGTGGCCGGAGCCATCACGCGCGGCAATGTGCGGATCAAGAACACGCGCCCGGACCATCTGGACGCAGTGCTGGCGAAATTGGAGGAGGCTGGTGCCAACGTTGGCATCGGGGACAACTGGGTGGAGGTCGACATGCGTGGCCGACGCCCACGGGCCGTCGATGTGCGCACGGCACCGTACCCCGCATTCCCGACGGACATGCAGGCGCAGTTTGCAGCGCTCAACACCGTGGCCGAGGGCGTCGGCACGATCATCGAGACCATCTTCGAGAATCGCTTCATGCACATGCTCGAGATGCGCCGCCTCGGCGCGGAGATCCGTCTCGAGGGCAATACCGCGATCATCCGTGGCGTCGATCGGCTCACCGCCGCGCCCGTGATGGCGACGGACCTTCGGGCCTCTGCGAGCCTCGTGCTGGCCGGGTTGGTCGCCGAGGGCTGCACCGAGATCGAGCGGATCTATCACATCGACCGCGGCTACGAGGCGATCGAGGAGAAGCTGGCGCAGCTCGGCGCCGGGATCCGCCGCATTCCGAACTAGTTGAGTATACGGCCAGACAAATTCCGGAGATTCTTATGCGAATAGGCATGGTGGGACTCGGGCGCATGGGCGCCAACATGGTGCGCCGGCTGCTGCGGGGCGGGCATCAGTGCGTCGCCTACGACAGGTCGCGGGAGGCCGTGCAGGCGGTCGCGGCGGATGGGGCCGTTGCCGCCGACTCGCTCGCGGAGCTGGTCGCCGCGCTGAGTCCGCCGCGCGCGGTGTGGATCATGGTGCCCGCGGCCCTCGTCGACCAGGTCATTGCCGAGCTGCGGCCGCTGCTTGCCGCCGGCGATATCCTCATCGACGGCGGCAACTCCCACTATCAGGACGACATCCGCCGCGCCGAGGCGCTGCGGCCGGCGGGGTTGCACTACGTCGACGCGGGCACGAGCGGCGGCGTTCTCGGCCTCGAGCAGGGCTACTGTCTGATGATCGGCGCCGAGCCGGCCGTCTTCGCCACTCTGGAGCCGGTCTTCGCGACACTCTCGCCGGGCGGCCGCCGGCCGGAGGTCAAGCGCGGCAAGAGCGCCGCTCAGGCCGCGGCCGAGATGGGCTATCTGCATTGCGGTCCGAATGGCGCCGGACACTTCGTGAAGATGGTGCACAACGGCATCGAGTACGGCGTGATGGCAGCGTACGCGGAGGGCTTGAACGTTCTCCAACATGCCGACGCCGGCCTGAAGCAGGAGGAGGCCGACGCCGAGACCTCGCCCCTTTCCGACCCGCGCCTTTTTCAGTATCAGCTCGACATCGCCGCGGTGGCGGAAGTCTGGCGCCACGGCAGCATCATCTCCTCGCGGCTTCTCGACCTGACCGCGGAGGCGCTGGCGGCCGATCCGGCGCTCCGGCAGTTCGGCGGCCGTGTGTCGGATTCGGGAGAAGGGCGGTGGACCGTGCAGGCGGCCGTCGAGGTCGGTGTGCCGGCCCACGTTCTTTCGGCCGCGCTCTACTCGCGCTTCGAGTCGCGCGGGCGCGCGGAGTTCGCCGACAAGCTGCTCTCGGCCATGCGGCTGGGCTTCGGCGGGCATCTCGAAAAAAAGTCCTGACACAGGAGCGGCCTCATGGAGCGACGTGACAGCGACACTCTGGTGCTCTTCGGGGCGACCGGGGACCTCTGCTACCGGAAGATATTTCCGTCCCTCTACAACCTGGTGCGCCGGGGCCTGCTGCACGTGCCGGTGATCGGCGTCGCGCGGGCGGGGTGGAACCTCGACCAGCTCGCGAGCCGCGTGCGCGACAGCATCAAGACGTTCGTGCCGGCTCCGGATCAGGATGCGCTCGCGCGCCTGGTAGCCCTGCTGCGCTATCACGACGGCGACTACCAGGACCGCGAGACATTCGTCGCGCTTCGCCAGGCGCTCGGGGACTCGCAGCGGCCGCTCTACTATCTCGCCATTCCGCCCAGCATGTTCCCGGTGGTGATCGATCACCTGGGCACTTCCGGCTCCGCCCAGGGCGGGCGGGTGGTGGTCGAGAAGCCGTTCGGGCGCGACCTCGCCTCGGCGCGCGCGCTGAATCAGGTGCTGCACCGGCAGTTTCCTGAGAGCAACATCTTCCGCATCGATCATTACCTCGGCAAGGAGGCGGTGCAGAACCTCCTCTACTTCCGCTTCGCCAACTCCTTCCTGGAGCCGATCTGGAACCGCAACTTCGTGGCGAGCGTGCAGATCACCATGGCGGAGACGATCGGGGTGGCGGGCCGCGGGAAGTTCTACGAGGAAACCGGCGCCATCCGCGACGTCATGCAGAACCATCTGCTGCAGATCCTGGCGCTGCTGACGCTCGAGCCGCCGGTGAACACGGAGGGCGAGTCGCTGCGCGACGAGAAGGTGAAGGTGTTGAAGGCGGTCCGGCCGGTGACGCCGGAGTCGGTCGTGCGCGGCCAATTCAACACCTACCGGCAGGAGCCGGGCGTGGCGCCCGATTCCAAGGTGGAGACGTATGCGGCGATGCGGCTCGAGATCGACTCCTGGCGCTGGAGCGGGGTGCCGTTCTATCTGCGTGCGGGCAAGTGTCTGCCGGTGACCGCGACGGAAGTCGTGGTGGACCTCAAGCCGCCGCCGGCGCGTGTCTTCGGGGAGCTGGGACCGGACTATCCCAACTTCGTGCGCTTTCGCGTCGGGCCGGATGTGGCCATCGCGCTGGGCGCGCACGCCAAGAAGCCGGGGGCGGCGATGCAGGGGCGGGAGGTGGAGCTGTTCGTCGCGGAGCAGGAGGCGGATGCGATGGATGCGTACGAGCGGCTGATCAGCGTGGCGCTCATCGGCGATACGTCGCACTTCGCGCGCGAGGACGAGGTGGAGGCCGCCTGGGCGATCGTGGACGGGGTGCTGAGAATGCCGGATGCGCCCTATGTCTATACCTGCGGGACTTGGGGACCCAAGGAATCGGAGCGGCTGCTGACGGGCTCCTGCAGTTGGCACAACCCGGGGGCGGAGCCGCAGGGCTGGACGCGCTCGTGCGCGCCCGCGCATCTGCCCTTGGGCAAATTCGCGCCTTGATCATGGGCGCTGGATCCGGGCTCCTGCCCGGCCCAGCGCTTCTCAGCAAGCCTGGACACCGCAGCGGTAGAGGCGCTCGGCGCCCGGATCGAGGCGGACCGCATCGCTCCATTCCGGGCGGTTGAAGGCGTTCGCCATGCATTCCATCGGCTCCAACGCGACCGAGCGCCGGGCACCGCGCTGCAGCGTGTCGCCGGTGTAGACGTGCATCACGCCGCGCTCCTGCCAGACTGTCACGCCGAACCGGGTCTTCGGGTCGATGAGCCGCGTGCGGATGCGGCCGTCCGCGTCCGCGGCCAGATCGGTGTAACCCTGATCGAGAATGCGGCCGCCGATGGGCGCTGCGCGGCGGAAGTCGAGCGCCGGCGCATCGGCCAACGGCACGTAGGCGGCGTTGCCCTCCAGCGCGATCAGGTCGGGTCCGGTGCGGATCAGCGTGCGCGCAGGCACCTCCAGCAGCCACTCGTCGGCAGAGCCGTCGCTGACGCGAAAGTAGGGATGCCAGCCGAAGAAGCAGGGCGCGGGCCGGTCGCCGCCGTTGCGCATGCGCGCTTCCAGGGCGAGGCCGGCGGCATCGAGGGTGAAGCTCACGGCGAGGTCGATGGCGAACGGATAGCCCGGCCGGCCGCGGATGGATGTGCGCAGTGTCGCGCGGGCGGACCCGCCGCTCGCAACGAGCTCCGCCACGTCGAAAACCGCATCGCGCACGAAGCCGTGGCGGGACTCGCGCTGTCCGGGGGCTGCTCCGGGCTGTAGATCGTACTCGGCGCCCTCGAAGCGGTAGCGCGCATCGGCAATACGGCCGGCAAACGGCACCATGATCGCGAAGCGCGAGCCCGGGCGGGTGACGATGTCGACCGCATCGCGGTGGCCTGCCGCGATGTCGAACGAGCCACCGGCGCGCGGCATCTCGAAAGCGACGAGCGCTGCGCCCCGGCAAGCGATCCGCACGCGCCGGCCGGCATCGTCCCGAATCTCCACGATCGGCTGGTCGCCGATCGACGAGCGCTCGACCCTGTATCTCATGCAAGCTCCGAGGCTTGCTCGAGCCAGAGCTCCACGCGCGCGTGGCCCGCGACGGCGCGCAGAGCGATGAGCTTGGGGTCCTGGCGGATGAAGGCGGCGATGGCGTCGTGCTTGCCGCTGCCTGCCACCACGAAGAGCGGCTCGGCGACGTTGGCCAGGAAGTCAGGGGTGACGCTGATGCCCTGCATGCCGTCGGGGCGCTGGACGGCGATGGCGAGATGGCCCTGCGATTGCTGCAGTTGCTCGGGGCGAAAGAGCGAGGCGGTGTGGCCATCGGCGCTGAGACCCAGGAGCGCCACGCCGAGGCGGGCGCCGGAATCCAACAGGGCGCGCAGGCGGCGCTCGTAATCGCGGGCGGCGTCCTCGAGGGGGAGCTCGGTTCTGATGCGCAGCACCTGATTCTCCGGCAGCGCCAGCGCGTCCAGCAGGGGGCGGGTCTGGCAGTAGTTGCTGGCGTCGGAGTCGGCCGGAACATAGCGGTCGTCGGAATAGATGACCGTCAGCGGGCCGCCTCGCGGCGGGCGGCGGCGGGCGACTTCACGGTACGCGGGAAGCGGCGTGTGGCCACCGGAGAGCATGATGACGGGAGGGGCGCTGCCGGATTGACCGGCGGCGGCGCGAATCGCGCGGTCGAGGCGATCGGCGAGCGCTGCGTCGAGCTCGGAGCAGGTGGAGAAGCGGCGGACTTCGATTTGCATGGGATCATCCTCGGCGGTCATCGAGCCGTGCCGCCGCTAGCCGGCAATCGGCGGCCGCTCGGCGACCCGCACTTTCACGTTGAATTCGCTGTTGCCCCGCTGATAGCGAACGGTGAGCATCGAGCCGGGCTTGCTGCTGGCGATCCGGGCGCGGGCGTCCTCGGCGGAGTCCACCGGGGTGCCGTCGATCGACAGCAGGAGATCGCCGGGCCTGAAGCCGGCTTGCTGTCCGGGGCTGCCGACATAGGCGATCACGACGCCGCCGTGGGCGAGTCCGAGCTGCTGCGCCTCCATGTCGGAGATGTCCTCGGGCACAATGCCGATCCAGCCCCGGATGACCCGTCCGTACTCGAGGATGTCGTGCACCACGCCGCGGACCATGTCGACGGGAATCGCAAAGCCGATGCCCTCGACCCCCAGACTCTTGGCGACGATGGCGGTGTTGATGCCGATCAGCGCGCCGCTGGAATCGACCAGCGCGCCGCCCGAGTTGCCGAAATTGATCGGCGCGTCCGTCTGGATGAAGTCCTCGAACGTGGTGATCCCGAGGTGGCCGCGGGCGGTGGCGCTGACGATGCCGTGCGTGACGGTTTGCGAGAGGCCGAGAGGATCGCCGATGGCGAGGACGACATCGCCGACCCGCAGATCATCGGAGTTCCCGAAGGTGATCACCGGGAGATTCGGCAGATCGATCTTGAGGACGGCGAGATCGGTGTCCGGGTCGACGCCCACCACCTGGGGCTCCGCGATGCGGCCGTCCGCGAGCTGCACGCGGATCGCGCCTGCGTTCGCGATCACGTGGTAGTTCGTCACGATGTGGCCGCTCTCGTCGACGATGACTCCGGACCCGAGACTGCGCTCGATGCGTCTTTGGTACTGCGGCAGGACGTCGCCGAACAGCCCGCCGAGTGGCGATGGGTCCACGCGCTCGGTGACCACGCGGGCGGTGTATATGTTGACTACGGCGGGGGCTGCGCGCTGCACCGCTCCCGCATAGGTGACTCGCGCCGGCCCGCTGGTGGCTTGCACGCTCGGGGCGGGCGCGGGCGAAGATGCCGGCGCCGGCGGCGATACCGGCTGCGAGCCGGTGTCCCCGCGGATGAGGTCCGGCCGCACCGCGACGATCACGAAGGCGAGCGCCAGCCCGCCGACCACCGATCCGGCAATGAACGTCAACCCGCGGCTCAGTCGCTCCAGCATGTCGCACACCTCTCGCTGTGTATAATGCCGCGCTACCGCGGGAATTGGGGAGCCTGCCGATGAGCGTACGCCTTATGGCTGCCACC
>JASHVV010000022.1 GCA_030044385.1 Gammaproteobacteria bacterium | reverse complement strand
CATCCATGCCGTTTCTCCAATCCGCGCTCGCTCGGCCAAGCAGATCGAGTGCCTGGCGCACGACTCGTGCGGCCTCGGCGTTCACGCCGTCCCTCCGTGCCCCTGCGCGGGCTCTATGCGCGCGCACGTGCGGCAGTGCGGACTTGATGACGGAATCGAGGGAGGGAGCTTGCGCCTCGGTCGGCGCGGGTATGTTTGTGCTAGCCATGTGACACCCCGTTGTGGTGTTTGCGTGGTAACCGCTCGGGTGCGCGCTGACGCACTCGGGCGGCCCTTACAACGGGGGTGGCGAGAGGCTCTGCGGGTATGTTTACGGGTACGCGCGAGAATCGAATCTGATAAAACGTTTGTCAATCAGCTACTTAGGTCGCTTAATGCGGTGCCGACCTCGGGCATGCCCACCTTCTCGGATGCCACCTCTGGCACAAGGGAGTAGGTCCGACGCGATCTAGCATAGATCCGTCCGGATCAACGCGGCGGAGGCAATTCCACTAGGGGAAGAAGGCGGGCGTCCTCGAGCGCGGCCGTGCGGTGACCGAGACCGGCGCGATGAGCCTCGTGGCTTGCGAACGCGAGAAAGGAGGTAACGCTGCTCTGACGAACCAGCATGGCCATATCCCATCTCTCGTCTTCCGGGCCGATCAGTAACGGGCCGCCGGCGCCGAGAAACGCGACATCACCGCCGCTCTCCCGCAGAAAGGGAAGTGTGTGTCGGATGTAGCGGTCGAAAGCTTCTGCGCCACTGATGGTAGCGGCCGGCGCCAGTTCGGGATTTGCGGAGTAGTCGGCAACGTCCCGAAAGCGCAATAGGTTCAGCATCACGAGACAGCCCTCAATGCCGCGGTGGACAAAGAGTTTGCCGGCGCTTTGAGATGGCTCGAGGTAGCGGACGGTCTGGGGCAGGGGCATGTCGTTTCCTTTCCCCAACTCATTTGCGAGTCGGTCGATCTGTCGAGCCGAAGGCCAGTCCCAGGGCATGCGTCCGGATGTCTTTCGGCCAGTGCGCGATGCACCGCTCCAGCTTCGGGCAGTCATCGGCGAAGAGAGCGCGCGTCGCTTCCTCGTAGCCAGGAAGATCGCCTGCGATGGCGAGCATGAAACGGTAGGCAGCCTCTTGAGCGGCCCGTCGCTGCTGTTGCGGAATGCCGTTTCGTTTGGCCTCGTCCACCAGCCGCCTGAGCGCTGCGGAAGCTCCGCCGGGCTGTGTGGCCAACCATTCCCATTGTCTTGGCAGCAGCGTCACTTCGCGCGCGACGACCCCCAATTTGGGTCGTCCGCGCCCTCTGGACTCCGAAGCGTCTTCTTTTCCGTGCTCCGACGACATCGTCCGATCCGCTGCACAACGTCCGGCAACGGTCCGAGGATGCCGGGACAATCTCTTGATGATGTCGACTTTCGTGCCGCGCAAATCCAGATCGACCACTCGGCCAGTAGCGTCGTCAAAGACGAGAAATGAGTTGGATGAACCCTTTTCAACTGCCGTTTTGACTGCGAGCGCCACTTCGATCAACGGGCCGGACGCCAGTCGGCGGGAGCCTTCAAAAGCGGTGGACGGCTTCGAAAGGATGTCAGACACGCATTCAGGCCGTGAACTCCGTGGCGTGCATTTATACCCGGATTATATTATTTTGTCAAAATTACCCTGGTTTTATTCGGGGCATCTTCCGCGCTGGCAGCAGATTGCAAATCGGCCCTGATTTCCCGAATTGCCTCCAGCCACCTTTTGAGCGTGCCGTCGTGCCACTCGAATTTACCGAGCAGGTATGGCCTGACCTCTTGGTGATACCTGGACTCAAGAATGTCCGGGTCGATGAGTCCGGCTTGCGCGAGACCACGAACATCCTGGCTGTCACGCCGGTTGTTGCGCTCGATTTTCGAGAGCGCCAGGTCATGAGCTTCGAGGCCAAATAGCCGCAGGTTCTTCCATTGGGCTCGTGGATATACGGCCACCAGGCGCTGCAGGTAGTCGCACGGCGGCGTAGAGATGCCAACGTACTGGACATGCATCTTGTGTTGCCTGTGAAATGCAGTGCCCTTTCCGGCCAAAGATTCAATGTTGACTGGTGCGGAATGCGCAATGTCGATGGCCGATATGAAGTCGAGGTCTTCTGTCGGTGTATCTCGCTGGATGCGGTAGGCGTGTTCTACCACGAAACCGCCAAGACAGTGGATCTCCACCGGCGTTCCGACCGCAGCATCAAGCGCCGCGAGGAACGACGCCCACGGCTCAGGCGGCCTGTCTTTCGCTGACATACGTCAGATCCTCCGGCATCATGGCGCACAGCAAGTTCCAGTGACGCGCGAGATTGCTGCGGCGTTCACGCAGCCATGCACGCTCGGACTTGGTCATGGACTCCTCGCACAAGGTGTCTTCCCCGGCCAGGCGTGAGCGCTCCAGAACGGCCAAAACCGGACGCAACTCGGAAGATGCGTCCGGATGGAAATTGCGCTGCTCGGCAAGCTCTAGCGCCATCCCGACAAGGAATCCGAGCCGATTCTGGGCATCGAACTGCTTGGCGCTGCTCACGAGCCATTTCCAATCAAGGTCGTGGTGGACGAGAAGAACCCAGGGCAGTGCGTCCGAGAGGCGGACTCCTAGATCATCCTGTAGAAGTGCCTGGAGCACGACTGCGGCCGGGTTTGCTTTGACTGGACGCAGATGGGCGTAGCCTGGGTACCCAAGCCCAGATAGTTGCCGCGCCATGAAATCGGGATCGACCTTGACGGCAAGATTGCCGGCCGGCGGAAGAGGTAAGACCGCTGGCGAGAGGCCGAAAAGCTTTGCGGCGGCCCGCGCCAGGTCGTCGGTGAACGCTCGCTCGCCCTTTTCCAGCATTGAGAAATACGGCTGAGAAACGCCCATCCGCGCGGCAGCCTTGGCCTGGGTCATCCGGACCTGAACTCGCGCCGACTTCAAGGTTTTTCCGTCCATCCCCGCATATTACAATTTATGTGATAATTGCGCAAGCATAAAGTCCGACGAGCGCATCTTGGCTGACACGGGGACAAGCGGCCATCCATGTCACCCGCGAGCCCTCCGGTCGCGCAGCGCACACGGCGCCTTTCCTTCGGGATGGCCTGCAAAGCCCGAGGGATAAAGATCAGAGCGAGAAAGTGGGCGTCGAAGGCGAAGCGGCAACTACGGTCGCGTCGGCGAGAAGGAAGCGCGGCGCATTCTCGACCCGCATCACCCAACGAAGCTCCCGAGGATCGAGGAAGCCCTGTCGGTGCTCGGTCGGCACGTCGAATTGGTTCTGACGTAGCGCGGGGGCCTGCGATCGGGTGGGCTCCGGGCGACGAGATGCCTGTGGAGTCGTGCGCCAAAAAAGGCGCTCATTCGCCCCTGCCACGCTGCTCAGGCAAGCGTCAGTGCCGGGGCCCGCCCGCCGCGACGCGCAACGCGAGCCGTCTGGACGCCGCGACGCCGAAGGCGCAGATGCACAGATACGCGACCATCGGCACCGCATAGGCCGTGCGCAGGCCGGCGGCGTCGGCGACGTGACCGACCAGCAGCGGCAACACGGCGCCGCCGACGATCGCCATGCAGAGCAGTCCGGAGGTGGCGGCGCTCGAGGCCGACGAGCGCTCGAGTGTCAGCGTGAAGATCACGGGGAACATGATCGAGTTGAAGAGGCCCACCGCGAGCGCCGCCCAGCCGGCGAAGGCTCCCGGGGCATGGCTGATCGCGCTACAGAGCACCGCGGCGACCAGCGCGTTGGTCGCGAGCAGCGTCGAGGCGCGCAGGCGCGTGAGGAGCGCGCTGCCGACGAACCGGCCGACCATCGCGCCTCCCCAATAGAGGCTCACCCATTTGCCGGCCTGCTCGAGCGGAATGCCGAACACATCGGGCCGGTGCAGGAAGTTGGTCATCGCGCTGCCGATCGAGACCTCCGAGCCGACGTAGAGGAAGATCGCGGCGCCGCCGAGCAGCGCCCAGGGCGATCGCAGCGCCTCGACCACGGAGCCCCCGCCGGCCGACGAGCCGGCCGTCCCGCTCGCATCGCCCGCTCCGGCCACCGGTACGGCGAGCTTGCGGCGGACCGACCAGATGAACAGGCCCAGCAGCAGGATGAGGCCGGCAACACAGAGGAAGCCGAAGTCGATGTGGCGCAGGGACTCGGCGCGTTGAGCCGCCGTCACTGCCGCGCCCTCCGGCACGGCGAAGATGCCGCCCGCCAGCAGCACCGTGGACGCGAGATAAGGCGCGAGCGCCGTGCCGAGTGAGTTGAACGCCTGCGAGAGCGTCAGCCGGAAGTGCGAGCGCTCGGGCGGTCCCAGTGAGGCCGCGAGCGGATTGGCCGCGACCTGCAGGATCGTGATGCCGCTCGCGATGATGAAGAGCGACACGAGCACCAGGCCGAAGGTCCCGACGCGAGTCGCGAACGGAGCCCACAGGCAGCCGGCGAGCATGATCCCGAGCGCCGCCAGGATCGAGCGGGCATAGCCCAGCCGCGACACCAGCGCCGCGCCGGGCAGGGAGACGATCCCGTACGCCATGAAGAAGGCGAACTGCGTCAGCATCACCTCCGCATAGGAGAGCTGGAAGATGGATTTCATCGCGGCGATCAGCGGATCGACCGTGACCGTGATGAAACCCCACGCGAAGAAGAGCGTGGTGACGGAGACGAACGCGGCGCGCTGGCCGCCGGGACTGCGTGTCATTGAATTGCAGGCTTGGCCGACCCGGCTCTCAGCACCATCACCAACATCAGCAGCACGCCGAGAATGACGGCCAGGCTCCCCGGGCCCAGGAGCTCACCGGCCTGCTGTTCCGAAGCAGCGCGCCCGTAGAGGAGCAGCAGGCCCGCGAACATCGCGAGGGAACCCGCCTGATGCAGAATGAATTGAGCGGCGGCGAGCCCGCGCGATGGCGCCGTGAGCCACAGGCGGTGGATGACCGCGTAGATGAGCGACGTCACGAAGCCAACCAGCATGATGTGCGCATGAGTGACGAATTGGCCGTGGTTGCCCGACAGGCCCATGTAGATGCCGAGCGCCATTCCGGCGGCGGCATAGCTGAGCGCAAAGATGAGGTATATTCGGTCATAGCTTTTCATCGTAGCCCCCCTGTTCTTCTCGTGTCAGTCTGGCGAGTGGCCGCCGCGGATGTCAAGGGAGCATCACGGGATGGCGGCCGCCCGGCCGATCCGTGCGATCGCGCCGCGCGCCGCCTGTCGGACCTCCGGACTGGAGTCGTCGAGAGCCTGGCGCAGATCCGGCAGCGCGCCCTGCGCGGCAACACCGAGCTGTCCCAGGGCTCTGCAGGCGTTGCCTCGAGACTCGGGGTCCTGGAGATGCAACATGGCGCGCAGTCGTGGGACCGCCGCGGCCGCGGCCGCGCCCATATCACCGATGTCCTGCGCAGCCCAGGCCCTGACCCCGGGATCGGAGTCCTGCAGTGCCGCGAGGAGCGCTGGCAGCGCCTGGCGGAGGTCGAGCTTCGGGCCGCCGTCGGGGAAGTGCCACCAACCGCCGCCCACGACGTCCAATGCGACAGCGACATTGCGCCGCATCTGCGGGTCCGGATCGCGCAGCGCGCGGGCCAACGCGGGCACGCTCTGCGGTCCGAGGGCATGGAGCTCGTCATAGACGCGCTGACGCCGTAACTCCAGGGCAGGCAAAGGAGGCGGCGCAGCGTTGGCGGAGCTGCCTCCCGGCGCAAATCGCCGCAGCGGCAACGGCAGCTCGCGGAGCTTCGCGACCAAGGCGTCGGCCGTGGCGGCATCGGCGCGGGCCGCATGCGGTTGCACTGCAAATCCAGGCATCATGGCCGCCGCCAGCAGGATGAGCACGGTTGCCGCTCCGAGGCGGCCGGCGCACGAATCTCCGGGCCCGGCCTGTTGGAAGCGTGGCTCTTGTCTCGCTCGCCCGGTCACCCGGCGATGATAGCACTCGGCCTCGTCTGGGCCGGCAATTCCGCCGACTGGCGGCCGCGGGGCTCGAACAACACGATGTCCCCGGGCGCATTGGAGGCGACGATGCAGTTGCGGCCGCTCGACTTCGCTCTGTAGAGAGCGGCGTCGGCTCCCGCGATCAGGTCCTCCATGCGCTCGCCGTCCTCGGGATAGGAGGCGATGCCGAGGGAGGCGGTGATGCGCGGCAACGCGATGCCGCGCGAGAACGCTTGCAGCTGCGCGATCGCCTCGCGGATCGCCTCGCTCTTGGCGTACGCATCGTCCACCGTGCAGCCTGTCAGAACGACCAGGAATTCCTCACCGCCATAACGGCAAGCCACATCCTCCGTACGCGTGTGGCGTTTGAGCACCTGAGCGACGTTCCTCAACACCTCGTCCCCGGCATCGTGGCCATTGGTATCGTTGAATGTCTTGAAGTGATCCACGTCGAGCATGATGAGACTCACCGGGAACCCCTGTCGCTGCGCACGCGCCAGCTCCCGCTGGAGCGAGATCTCCAGGTGCCGCCGGTTGTAGAGGTCAGTCAGCGGGTCGCGCTCCGACCCGGTGCGCAGCGTTTCCTGCAGCCGGAGATTCCCCATGGCGAGAGACAGTTGCTCGGCCAGGGCCGAGGCCAGCCGCTGCACGTCCTCCGAAAGGCTCTCACCGGCGGATCGGCGCAGATGCAGCACGGCCAGGGTATCGCCCTGAGATGCCAGCGGGACGCAAAGACAGCTGTCCTCACACTTGCCGACGTGACGGCAGACGGCGGCGCCGCTCGCCGGCTCATGAAGGTGCGGCCGCCCGCGCCGCAGTGCCCAGCAGTCGTCGGAGGAAAGGCTCTGCGCCACGACGATCGAGCCCCAATTGACTTGCAACTCGAGCGTCGTGTCGTCGCGCCGCGAGACATATAGCGCACCGCCGACGCCCGGCAACAGCCTCGGCAGGGCGCCCTGGATGACCGCGTTCGCCTCGGCCTGGCAGCGGCAGGTCTGCAGCAGCTCCACCAGAGTGCTCATGGCGGAAATCTCCTGCAGCAGCCGGCTCTGGTACCGGATGGTGCCCTCCAGCACCGATTCCCGGCGGCGGCGGACGATGGACTGCAGGACGAGCAGGCCGGCGAGCAGTATGGAGAGCCCGAAGAGTGCGCTCAGCGCAACGGTGATCCAGCGCGGGCCGCTGCCGGGGTCAGACCCGAGGCTGAGCGCCGCCACGCCGCCGGCGAGCAGGGTAAGAGTGGCGCCGGCGACCGTAGTGCCCACGAGCAATGGCTCCCGGGCGCGGTCCGCCGACCGCGCCGGCGGCTCGCTCGTCTGTAGCCCGGGCACCATGAAAGCCGACTCCCCCGTGAATTTTTCATTCAAGTGGATGCTTCGGCCCGCCGGCCCACCGCCTTGAGAGCCGCCGGCGCGAACTGTGACGGGCATTCCCGGCGTGCGCCGCCGGGCGTGGCATGGCCAGGCGCCGGCCGAGGCCGTGTGACGCGCGTCGCACGGGAAGCGTGAAGTCCGAAGACGCCGAGGACGGCGCAAGCACGTAATGTGGGGGGCTTCATGCGCAGGCTCTTTTCCAGCCCCGGAGACTCAGGCGAAGCGGTGGTCCTTGGGCGGACCGCTTTGCTCGTCCTGGCGCTGGGCTTGGCGGCTCCGATCACTGCCAAGGCCGATTGCTTCCCCGTCTCCGACGCGGCATACGTCACGCTCGATCCGCTGGTCGACCGGAACCCTGCCCAGGCCCTCTCCGCTGTTGAGGCGCGTCTCCACGCCCTCGAGCGCGCGGGCACGGCGGCCGATGCACGGCAGCTCGCTGTGCTCTATGCCGTCGGCGCGGACGCTTATAACAGCCTCGGGCTCGACCATGAGGCGCGCGCAATGGCCGAAAAGGGACTTGCGCTCGTCAATGGCCCGACAGATCCCTTGCGGCTCCAACTGCTGTCGACAGCCGCCCTCAACATCTTCACTCAGGAAGGCGTCCGCGACTCGATCACCGCCATCGAGACGGCTCGTGCCAGTCAGCCCCAGGGCTCCCTGTCCGATCTTTGCCTGGACGTCGCGCTCGGCGGCGTCGAGTTATCCGCCGGCGAGTACGCGCCTGCCACCCGGACCCTGACACAGGCCTACCACGCGAGCGAGCTGCCGGCGCGAGGCGAGACCCACGCCGAGGCGGCGATCGAGCTTTCGTCGGCGCTGCGTCGGATGGGCGACTTCGAGGAGGCGCTGGCGCTGGCGCGTGAGAGTGTCGCCTGGGCCGGTGCCCACGGCAGGCTGGAGCTCCTCTCGGGCGCCGCCTATCTGGAGGCGGAAGACCTCGACGCCATGCACGAATTCCAGGCCGCAATCACCGCCTTCGGGCAGACGCGAAGCATCGCCGTGTCGTTCGCGGACCGTCAGGGCGCCGCCTTCTCGGACATGGGGATCTGCCGGTCCCTGATCCAGCTCGGACGCTATCAGGCGGCGCGACTGCGTTGCCGGGACGCCGCGCGGACATTTGCCGCCAGCCATTCGACCGACGTGTTGAAGGAGGCGCGCGCTTACCTGGCCGAGATCGATCTGCACGACGGCAAGGCGCAGCAGGCGCTCGGCATTCTCGACCAGGTACTCGATCACGGCGGAACCGACATGGACCCGGCGAGCGCAACCGTCGCGTATCGAGCTCGAGCGCAGGCCAATGCCGCGGCTCACGATTACCGGCGGGCCTATCTCGATCTCGCGATCTATCTGCAGCGCTACCGCGCGCAAAATCTTTCGCGGCGCCAGCGGCTGGAGGAGACGGTCAAGGAGCGCGGGCTGGCCCAGCAGGAAATCGCGCGCAACGCGGTCCTGCAGCATCAGCTCGAGCTGACGCGCCGGCGCGAGACGCGCCAGAGCGAGGCGCTGCGTTGGGCATGGGCCGCGGGTACGGCGGGCGTCCTGCTGATCGCCCTCCTCTCCTACATCCTGATCACCAACCTGCGCCATCGGCGCCAGCTCCTGCGCCTCGCGACCGAGGATAACCTGACAGGGATGCCGAACCGCGGGCGCACCGTGGCGCTGGCAACCGCCGCGTTGGAAGCCGCGGGCACGCAACATCGGCCGCTAGCCGTCGCCATCCTGGATCTCGATCATTTCAAGGCCATCAACGACCGCTGCGGCCATGCGAGCGGCGACCACGTGCTGCGGGAGTTCGCGCGCCTCAGCCGCGGCTCCTTGCGCGCCGGAGACGTCCTCGGCCGCTGGGGCGGGGAGGAATTCCTGCTCGTCCTTCCCGACACGACTCTCGATGCCGCGCTGGCTGGCGTCGAGCGACTGCGGGTGCTCGCCCTCGGCATCCAGGTGCCCGGCGCCGGCCCGGAAGCGCCGCTGCGGGTGACCTTCAGCGCCGGACTGGCCACCGCCGACGGTGCGCGCTCGCTCGATGAGATCATCGCCCGCGCCGACGCCGCCCTGTACGAGGCAAAGAACGAAGGGCGCGATCTGGTGCGGATCGACCGCGAGAGTTATCAGTCGGCCTCGACTGCAGTGCGCCGCGCCCTGCGCCTGCGGTA
>JASHVV010000181.1 GCA_030044385.1 Gammaproteobacteria bacterium | reverse complement strand
ATCCGGCCTCAGGGAGCCGGAGGCGGGCTCCGTCGGTCCCGATCCCCGGCCTCGAGATGACGCGCCTTGCCCGGCGGAATGCCGAAGGCACGGCGGAAGGCGCGATTGAAGCTCGCCTCGCTGGCGAATTGATGCGCCAGGGCCAGATCGAGGATGCGCAGGTGAGGGGGCTGTCCGGAGGTGAGCTCCCGGAAGGCGTGCAGCAGGTGGCGTTTGCGGATGTAGTGGGCGAGGCCTCCCTCCACCTCGAAGAGCCGGTAGACCGTGGCGCGCGACCAGCCGGAGCGCGCGCAGACGAACTCGGCCGAGAGCGCCGGAGAGTCCAGGTGCTGCTCCACGAGCCGCTTCAGGGAGTCGAGCGCCGCGCGGCGCGGAAATTCCCCTGGCACGAGCGCTGAGGGAGTCCCGCCACCCTCGAAGTCTTTGCAGGTGCCCGCTGGAGAGCACGCGCAGCCGGCCGGATCTGCCATCGGCTAATGACCCCCTTGTTGTTTTCGGCTCGGAAGGCTAAGGCGCGTAGGGCGGACGATCAACGTACATTTTTGACCGAAGCCCATGTAGAATGACGGCGGCACTGTACTCGACGCGTAACAACTACAAGACGGGAGCCGCCTTGCCATCGTCTCGCCTGCTCCGGCGGCTGAGCGCCTCAGTCGCGCTCATTCTGTCGTCTGCCGCCTGTTTCGCCGTCGTTACGGCGCGCCCCGCCATGGCCGCCGATCCGGCTCCCGCGGTCGACCCCTGGTACGTGGGCCTGCAGGGCGGGATGGTGTTTCCGGACCGGGCGCGTGAGGAGCAGAACGCCGGGTTCGCCGGCCTTCGTCTCGGCAAGGTCCTCGGACCAGACTGGAATGTCGAGCTCAACGCCCTGGAGTCGCGACATTCCGGGAATCACGGCATGCCGGGGCTCACTCTGCAGCAGTACTCGGTCGATGCCCTGCGGGTGTTCGATCGCGCCGCCCGGGTGGCGCCGTTCCTGCGAGTCGGTGTCGGCCTGCTGCAGGACGAGCCCAGAGGACAGGAGAATGCGACGAGCCCGATGGTGGAGGGCGGTCTGGGCGTGATCGTGCATCTATGGACCAGCGGCGATGAGCGGTATTCGTTCGATCTGCGTCCGGAAGTCGATGCACGCTGGGACGGCTGTCGCAATTGCGGACAGAGCATGACGGACGGACTCATCGGGATCGGATTCGACCTGGACATCGGCGGCCAGGCAGCAGAGCCGCCGCCGGCTCCCGCTCCCGCGCCACGCGCTGATGTCATCGCGCCGCCGCCGGCGCCACCGCCGCCGCCGCCTGCCGCGGCTCTCGCGCCGGCTCCGCGTCCGAGCGTCGCGCCGCCGGCCGCGCTGCCTCCGCCCGAGCCCATCGTGCTGACCCGGGTTCACTTTGCGCTCAATTCGGCGCAATTGAAGATCGAGTCCCGTGCCTTCCTCGACCGGGTGGCGGCCGGCCTGCAGGCCAATCCCGAGATTCATGTCGTGCTCGAGGGCTACACCGACAGCACGGGAACCGCAGCCTACAATCTCCAGCTCTCGCGGCAGCGGGCCGACGCGGTCCGCGGCTACCTCATCGACCGCGGCGTGCCCGCCGCGCAGATGTCGGCCGAAGGCATGGGCAAGGCCGATCCGATCGCAACCAACAGGACTGCCGCCGGGCGCCAGGCCAATCGGCGGACCATCATGCGGGTCACCTCCAATCCCGGCGGCGTACCGGTGCAAAAAGCGCTCTGCGGCTCGAGCTGCTGACCGACAGAACACCCAGAGAGAGACGATGCGAGAAGTTGGCGTGGATTCCGCTCCGTACGCGGGTGCAGCGATGAGAGCCTGCCGTTGGCTGTGCGTGCTCCTCGCGCAGCTCGCCCTCGTCGCCTGCTCGAGCGGCGGCGTCAAGAGCCCCGATCAGGCCACCTTCACGTTGGCCGGACAGCTCTCGGGTCTCGCCTCGGGCGCAACCCTGGTGCTGTCCGATGGGGCGGGGTCGAACCTGACCCTGACCCAGAATGGCGGCTTCCAGTTCACGGGCGAAGTGCCCTTCGGCGCCTCCTACGACGTCACGGTGGCTACCCAGCCGAGCGGCCAATCGTGCACGGTGGCGGGAAGCGCGAGCAGCACGGCAATAGAGGCCAACGTCACGAATCTCACCGTGACCTGCGGCGCGCCGCAATTCACGATCGGCGGGACGCTGAGCGGCCTGCCCGCCGGGGCGAGCGTGGTGCTGGAGGACAACGGCGGCAATCCCCTCACCCTCACCGGCAACGGCAACTTCACTTTTACCCAGACGGTCGCCTACGGTCAGGCCTATTCCGTCACCGTCGAGACACAGCCCACCGGACAGACCTGCTCGGTCGCGGATAACACCGGCGCCCGCAGCGGCATCAATCAGAACATCACCGACGTACAGGTCGTCTGCTCGAGTACGGCGTACACCATTGGCGGGACGCTCATCGGCCTGGACAGCGGCAGCTCGGTGACGTTGTATGACAACGGCGCGGATTCGCTGACGCTCAAGACCAACGGCTCCTTCACGTTCGCCACGCCTGTGGCATACGGCGGCAGCTATCAGGTCATCATCGCCACGCAGCCGGTGGGCGAGTCCTGCAGCATTGCAAACTCCTCCGGTTCGGGCATAGGCGTATCGGCGAACATCACGAGCGTTGCGATCGTCTGCTCGAACAATACGTTCACCATCGGTGGCGCTGTCATAGGACTCGCCACCGGGCAGTCGGTGACCCTGCTGGACAACGGCGCAGACGCGCTGACGGTGACCGCCAACGGCGGATTCACTTTTGCAACGGCGATTGCGTATGGCGGCTCGTACGCGGCGACGGTCAGTGCTCAACCGACAGGGCAGACCTGTTCGATCACAAACGCATCACAATCGGATGTCACCAGTGCCGTCAACGACGTCACGGTGACCTGCACCAGCAGCACCTACACCGTCGGCGGCACGATCTCGGGACTGGCCTCTTCCGCCTCCGTCACCCTGCTGGACAATGGGTCCGATGCGCTCACCGTCTCCGCCGACGGCTCGTTCACGTTTGGGGCCGCAGTGGCTGCCGGCAATCCCTACGATGTGTCCGTTGCGCGCGAGCCCACCGGGCAAACCTGCGCGGTCAGCGCCGGCAGCGGCACGGTCTCGGCCTCGGATATCACCACGGTCTCGGTAAGCTGCAGCACGTCGAGCTCGTCGGGCCCCTCCTCAGGCAGCTATACGGTGGGCGGTACCGTCACAGGACTGACCGCCGGCGCCTCCCTGGTGCTGCGCAACAGCTCGGACGGCGACACGGTGCTGGTCAGCTCGTCGGGCAGCTTCGCGTTCCCGACCGGACAGGCGAGCGGGGCAAGCTACGCTGCCTCGGTCGAGGAAGAGTCGAGCGGCCTGAGCTGCACGGTGAGCGGCGCGGATGGAATAGTCGGGACCGCTGACGTGACCAGCATTGCGGTCACCTGCGCTTCGAGCGGAACCTCGAGTCCTCCGTCGTCCTATTCCGTGGGCGGTACCGTCTCGGGGCTGCCGACCGGGGCTACCCTGGTGCTGAGCAACAGCCTGGATGGCGACACGGTGTCGGTGAGCGCATCCGGCGCCTTTGCGTTCCCGACAGCGCAGCCGAGTGGCGCAAGCTACAACACCGTGATCGAGATGCAGCCGGCCACCGCGACCTGCGCGGTGAGCAACGGCAGCGGCACGGTCGGCTCATCCGACGTGACCAGCATCGCGGTAACCTGCACCGCCGCCACGGGCGCGGCCGTGTACACGATCGGCGGCTCGACGGTCGGACTCCCGCAGGGCGAGAGCGTCGTGCTCACCGACAGCGGGAATAACGACGCCGTGACGGTGACCGCGAACGGGATATACACCTTCCCGACCAGCGAGCCGAGCGGCTACGCATACGACGTCACCGTCGAGACCGCTCCCTCGGGCGAGACCTGCACGGTGAGCGGCGGCCAAGGTTATATCGGCGTGACCAACGTCACCAGTGTGCTCGTGAGCTGCTCCTCGAGCAGCACGACTTACACGGTTGGCGGCACGGTCGCGTGGGGCTCCGGAGCCTCCGGAACCCTCACCGTCTCGCTCGGCGGCACCAACCTGGTCACGGTCACCTCGCCCGCCTCGACGTTCACCTTCCCGACCGCGCTCGCGGCAGGCTCGAATTACGTCGCCACCATCACGGCCGAGCCGAGCGGCAGCCTCTGCTACATCGCCTCGGGCGCGGCCGGCTACGCCATCGCTGCCAACGTCACGGGCATAGCCATCGACTGCAGCCAGCAAATCACCGTCTATCCCATGACTGTCACGGTGAATGACCTGCCGAGCAGCGACGAGGTCTACCTCACGCTCACCGGATCGACGGGCACCACCACCACGCCATTCACGGGTGGCACGACGACCTGGCCCACGGATCTCACCGGCGGCGCGCAGTATTCGCTTTCGGTGCAAAGCGTATACAACACCAGCACCTCCTCGGACGACGCCGGCACGACCTGCTCGGTGAGCGACGGGTCATTCACCGTCAACGGAGATGTCACGGAAACCGTCACCTGCGCAGCGGTCAGCGACAGCTTTACGATCGGTGGCGCCGTAACCGGATTGCCCACGAGCAATACCCAGACGCCCTACACCGTGACCTTGTTGGAGACCTCCGGCAACGACTACGTGACGGTGGAAGGTGCTTGCACGTCGGGCAGCTCGACCTGCTCCACCTCCCCGAGTGACATGTTCACATTTCCGGACAGCGTCGCCAATGGTGCGTCCTACACGGTCACCGTCGCGACCCAACCCGCCCTCGGCACCACCACTTGTACCGTGGCCAACGGCACAGGAGTCGTCAATGGAGCCAACGTCACGAACGTAGAGGTGACGTGCCCAGCCGCCACGTGGAGCGTCGGCGGCACGGTGTCGGGACTGCCCAGCGGCGGCTCCGTGGCATTGGAGGACACTGATTCCGGAAACACGCTCACGGTTACGAACTCCTCCGCGGACGCCGCTTACCCGGCATTCACGATCGACTCGTCCGACGCGACGACCGCCTCATACAACGTGGAGGTGACGTCCAGTCCGGCAAACTATACCTGTACCGTCACGAACGGATCGGGAACGGTGCCGGCCGTGTCGAACGGCTCGGAATCCAATGTCGAGAATATCGACGTCTCATGCTCGCCGAACCCGGTCTACGTGAGCGGCACCGTGACCTGGAACAATACGCAGTCGACCGCGACCGCGGCCGTGAGTGCCACTCTGCTGTTGAATGGTCAGTACGCGGTGACGAGCGGTGTGTCGAGCGTCGGCGCCGCCGTTGACTCCACGGATGGAACCGCCAATTCAACCTTCGCCTTCAGCCAGGCGCTGACGTCCGGTACGGCGTGGGCGGTGTCGGTTCAGACGGTGACGAGCGGCTGGACCTGCCAGTTGACGAACGCGTCCGGATCCTCGATCACCGCAAACGTGACCAATGTGCAAGTGACGTGCACCAACTAACTCCCCAGAGCGCGGTTATCGGAAGGCACGTGCCATGACCATGAATAGATCCACGAGGTCGATGGCGTGCGCGGCCGTCGCGTGCTGCGTATCGTTGGCCTTGGCTCCGCAGCGGGCGGCAATGGCCAGCGGCGCTGAGGTCGCGCCGGCCAATTCGGCGCCGGCGGCGCCGTCGCCCGTGACGCCGTCGACGAATCAGGTGGGCCTGTCGAGCTACGATAGCGCTACGTGCTCCGGTCAGTTGGCGCAAGCGGAGGCCAGTACGGGGACCGACATCGCGGCCGAGAATGTCACCGCGGCGACGCTGCAAACCGCCGCGGGAGCGGTCAACATAGCGGCGGCGATCCTGGGAGTGGCCACCGAGGCCACGGAGGACGTCTTCGCCAATCCGACGCCGGCTGGAGCGTTCGCCGCGACGATCGTGGGAGACAGCCTCGCCGAGGCCGGGAACATCATCTCGCTGGCCAGCACGAGCCAGGCGGAGGAGCTTCAGACCGCGGTGAATTACGCGGGTGGGCTGCCGATGTGCGACACGGATTTCGCGGGTACCGTGACGGTGCAGGCGGGAGGGGTGAACGTCTCCGGCGATTCGATTTTCAACAACAACGTGGGTGTTGCCGGGAACGTGGACGTCGGCGGCTCGGTGACCGCTTCGCAGGTCGACGCCACGCAGGGCATCTCGGCGGACGGCGGCGCCATCACCTTGGGCGATACGAACGGCGAGACCTACAGCGAAGGAATCACCATCGGCGGCGGCGCGGTCTCGGGAGCGGGCACCGGAGGCGCGGAGGCGTACACCGGCGCGGCCAGCGCGATCGCGATCGGCAACGGGGCCGAGGCGGATACCGGGACTTCCACCGCCACGGGCGAGAACGCCATTGCCGCCGATGCCGACTCGTCAGCCTATGGCGCCAATGCTTCGGCCACCGGCGCCGGCGCAACGGCCACGGGGGCGTACGCGAACGCAAGTGGAGCTTTTTCCACGGCGACCGGCGCCTATGCCGACGCAACGGGGATCGAGTCGACCGCGACCGGCTACGGTGCGCAGGCGCTGGGTACCGGATCCACCGCGACCGGAGCGTTCGCGACGGCTGCGGGATCGGATTCGACCGGCATCGGGTTTGCAGCCGTGGCAGCGGGTGACAATTCGACCGCGGTCGGCGCCAACTCCCAGGCGACGGGGAGCAATTCGACGGCCGTCGGCGAGGGTGCGAGCGCCAACGCAACAGACAGCAGCGCGTTTGGATACGCTGCCCAGGCTACTGGTGCGGACTCCGCGGCTCTCGGCGACGCGGCGGTCGCTAGCGGAGCGGACGCGACTGCCGTCGGTCAGGCGGCGCTCGCCTCCAGCGCCGAGGCGACTGCGCTCGGGCAGTCCTCCAGTGCCTCGGGCACTTCCTCGACAGCCCTCGGCTACGGCGCTTCGGCGTCGGGTTCGGAGGCAACCGCCTCCGGCGCGCAGGCCAATGCCTACGGAGCGCAGTCCGTCGCCGACGGCTATCAATCGCTCGCCGCCGGGCAGATGAGCACCGCGGTGGGAGCGGGGTCGCTGGCCACTGGCAACAACTCCGCCGCCTTCGGTCAAGGCGCCAACTCCAGTGGCGACGACTCGACGGCCGTCGGCCAGGGCTCGCTCGCCTCCAGTGCCGAGGCGACCGCGCTCGGGCAGTCCGCGAGCGCTTCCGGCACGTCCTCGACCGCCCTCGGCTATGGGGCGTCGGCCTCGGGGTCGGAAGCAACCGCCTCCGGCGCGCAGGCCAATGCCTACGGAACACAGTCGGTTGCCGAAGGCTACCAGTCGCTCGCCGCCGGACAGATGAGCACCGCGGTAGGAGCGGGGTCGCTGGCCACTGGCAACAACTCCGCCGCCTTCGGCCAAGGGGCCAATTCCAGCGGCGACGATTCGACCGCGATCGGTTCCGGGGCGGTCGCCAGCTCCGAAAACGCCACCGCGGTCGGTCTGCAGGCGAATGCCGCCAACACCAGCGCCACGGCGGTCGGCGAGGCGTCCGAGGCGACGGGCGTATCGGC